>JANLHY010000191.1 GCA_024653795.1 Candidatus Brocadiaceae bacterium
GTGATGTCCAAATTATCCCATAAATAAAATATCTTAGTCAAGGAAATCTTAATATTGGATCCGAAAATACTGAAAGTAATAATAGAGTATAATAAAAAAATAGGCGCTGTCCCTATTTTTTGCTACGAAAGCTCCTGCCCCAAGGCTACGGCATCTGAAATCAATTGCTGAGGGGTACCGCCAACCTCAGCAGCGCGAATCGCCTGAAGAAAGCGTGACCGACCAGCGAGATGCGGCGCATCTGCTGCTCCAGGGGGAGGCTGTATCGCTCGTATTCTCGTGGGTCTATCATTCGCGCGTCCTCATCTGTGGAGGTCGATCGTTCCGGGCCATTATGACAATGCTCCAATGAGAAACCACCCGAGCGCCCCGATGACCATGCAGACGGCCGCAAAGAGTAAGAATATCCCTCCAAAGCCAATCGCAACTGGAATGTTCCGGGGATTTGAGCAGAAAGCGTTCATCTGTTCGAGTGTGCCTAGATTCCTGTAGTGGCGGGACTGTCGGGCGCGCGAGTCAATGTCGTCGCCTTCATGATGAGATTGGCCAGCACGAACAGGACGAACCCTATTCCGCCGATCACGGCGGCAGCAACCAGGAGGTCTGCAGGACTGTTGATCAGTTCGTTCACTTGCGTCGTTTGCATGTGCTTTGCCGCCTAACGTGCCACATAACCGGCTGCCAACGAAGCGCAGCGTAGTTTGGCAGTCCGAGTTGATGCGATTGTAAGGCAGTTACGATGAGCAACGAAAAGAAGTTGCCCGTCCTACCTGGCTTGTTCACGACTTCTCAGGAATTTTGAATCCCAAGTAGGTTGCATTGCTGATGCCCAACAAAGTGAGCAAAGTCTCCGGAAATTCCGGCATAGACATCACCTGTGCAACGGTCTGAACGAAGACAGCACCCAAAACCATAGTCCAGAGGACGACCTGAAGACGGTGAAAACTCGCGCCGTTGCCGTCGTCACAGATGTCTCGCCAAAACCCTCTAGATTGGCCGGCCTCGAGCTGTTCGGACAATTTGTCAATCTCTGGCTTGATTGCTACCAAGCGGTCTTTGCTTGCCTGCGGAAAGGCAGCTAGAGAATTGGCTTGCTGCTTCTGGAGCTAAATTGGTGGAGCTAAATTGAAGCTAAATTGAAGCTAAATTGGGGTCACATCTTAAATGTTAAATATTGACATTTTTTATAGTGCTATTATAATGACTTCTCAACTATCTTTCATCTTAAATATTTAACAAAAGAACTCATGGCAAGGCCTTTACGTATAGAATATTCAGGTGCGTATTAT
>JANLHY010000196.1 GCA_024653795.1 Candidatus Brocadiaceae bacterium
ACTGATTTATGGAGGAAATACGATGATACTGCCATTGCAAATTACATCTCGCAATTTGGAACTCACCGAAGCGATCAAAGCGGACATCCGTGAGCATGCCGAGAAGTTAAATAAATATTACGACAGGATTATGAGCTGCAGGGTCGTAGTAGAGGCACTCCCCAAGAGGTCATTGTACAACGTGCATATCGATATAACGGTCCCTGGCGCTGAACTGGTAGTGAAGCGCGATCCGAACACAGACCTCTATCTGTCAATAAGAGATGCTTTTCATGATGCGCGCCGCAAGCTGGAAGACTTCGCAAGGAGACAGCGCGGTGATGTAAAACACCATGAGGAAATGCCCCATGCGCGCATAAGCGCACTATTTCCGGATAAGGGCTACGGCTTCCTCAATACACCGGACGGACGGGAGATATATTTTCACGAACACAGCGTGCTAAACCATAAATTTAAACAACTGAAAATCGGAATGGAGGTGCGTTTTGCTGAAGAAATGGGTGAAAAAGGGCCGCAGGCCGGTTCTGTGACTGTGGTATGAAACTGTGTAATTTAAACCAAAACATTTTATACAATCAACTCTATAATAATTTCACTCTCGCATGTTTACTTTATTCATTGTTTTCACGCTAGTTCCTGAAGGTACTATTTTTAGTACCCTGACTTTCTCTTACAATACCGTGAGATGCGCATTAACAGGCGGGCAAGTGGAATAAGGTGTGGTCCCAACATTGCCTTGCCTGTAGTTAGCAGCGAAACTACAATATCCCGTTCTGGGTCAGCCCAACAGAAGATGTTACTGAACCCGATGTGACCATAGGCATATTGGGTAAAAGGGCCGTACATGCCAATCGGTTTATTTCCAAGAATCATACCAGCGCCGTAGCGCATGGGGATCATCACTGTGCGATCAATCTCCGGCTTTCCCACTTCCATTATGGCATGGTGAACGGTCAGTGGGTTGAAGATGCGCATACCGTCAAGTTCGCCCTTATTAAGCAATAATTGAAAAAACCGCGACACCTCATCGGCAGTTGAAAACAAGTTGGCAGATGGGATTATTACTTGCAAAAAGCGCGGATCGTTGGATATACGTACCACCTCCTCCCAAGAAGCGCCGATCGCACGTCTGGTAATTGTAGTTAAAGGAAACATTAGTGGTATGCCAGTGTAATAATTGATGGCAACACGGTTGGCGTCTTTTTCTGGTACTCCATAATTGAAGGAATGAAAACCGAGCGGGTTCTGCACTGACTCTCGCATAAATTCCCTGATATCCTTGCCGGTAACACGACGCACAATTTCTCCGAGAATGAAACCTCCTGTGATTGCATGATAGGCCGTACGCCGTCCACCCGGAGATACAGGTTTTGCCTTGCACAGTAGCTGAACAATCTCATCATGATTGAAAATTATTTCCGGGTCTACGTTGCGCGGAGGAACGGGGATACCTCCGCGGTGGGAAAGAATGTGGTGAATGGTAATATTCTCTTTGCCGGAGGCGACAAACTCCGGAATGTAGTAACCAACTGGGTCCATGAGATGGATTAGACTGCGCTCATCCAATAAATGGATGAGCATGGCGGTCGCTGCCTTGGAGACAGAAAAAAGACATATTGGTGTGTCAGGCGTTGCCAGAATCTTTTCTGTATTTGGGGTATCATCTGGACCATTCCCTCTGGCGTGTCCGATCGCCCGTTTGAGCACTACCTTGCCTTGCCGGCGCAGACAAAATGAGATGGCCGGATGAATACCGCTTCGGTAGAGGTCTTCTACTTTCGCCCAGATGGCCTGTACTTCTTCCCGACTCATGCCAGCCTCAGAAGGATTGACCTCGTCGGCTGGTTTATAACTGGTGACGCTGGTCAGAGCATCTGGTACCCGAATGATTTTACATGGAATTACCTTCATGAATTCATCAATTCAATGTTCGGATTCGACGGCAACCCGGTATTGGTCGGGACTTAAAAGGCTGTTGAGTTCGATCGGGTTGGATATTTCAATGTGTAAAAACCATCCCTCACCGTAAGGGTCTTCATTCACAAGCTGTGGTTTTTCCTGGATTTTCTGGTTGATCTTAACGACCATGCCTGACACCGGGGCATAGATGTCATAAGCAGCCTTCACGGATTCTACGACTGCACAGGACGTACCCATCTTCAACTCTTTACCTACCGACGGTAATTCAACGAAAACAATGTCCTTCAATTGCTGTTGTGCAAAATCGGTAATGCCCATAATAACCTCTTTGGAATTCAGTTTCTTCACCCATTCATGCGTCTTTGTGTATA
>JANLHY010000205.1 GCA_024653795.1 Candidatus Brocadiaceae bacterium
ATAATAATTCATCAAGACAGGACGAAGACTGCCTATGGGTACAAGTATGACCGGGATTATACTCTGTTTTTTAGTGAGCTATCTTCAACAGCAAACGAACAGTTGCAGGAATCGGGTGTTGTTCATGGATTACAGGACTGGAAGGCAGATTACTTTTTGATCAATGGCAGGACATTTACTGATAATCTGTATCATCCACGTTCTGTAATAAACGATCCACGTTCAAGGATCGTTGCATTCGAGGACGAGACGGTTCTCTTACGTCTTTTTCGATGTAAGAAGCAAAAGCAAGGCAGCGCAGCCGGAAGCGCCGATAAAAGGCGGCAAACCATATAATCCTTTAGAACATTAATTGGATTTGTTATTCCTCTCGTGACCTCCCGTAAGGGTAAAACCCTGCGGGAGGTTTTTGTTTGGTCATCTAAAAGTAATGATTGTTAATTCAATTGACATTCCTGTTGGAAAGTATTATTATCCCAAAATTTACATCCTGGATTGGTCAAGGCAGGCCTATGCAGTTCCCCTTAACTAGGGGGATTCAGGGGGTTGTATTTTTTCCGGGGTTATTCCCCATTTTCATGAGGACAAGCTTACAACCCCCTAGCCCCCTTTTCTAAGGGGGATTTTCTATGCCATACATCGTATAACCCGCATGAATAAAATGAAAATTCCTATACAATTAAATAATACCGGCAATTTTAAAGGGAAAAAACAACAATAAAGGTTGTGATCTAAAACGCCTCGATTTTTCTTCGTAAAACTGACCGGATATGGTATCAATCCCATCTTCCGGCGTATCTGTATCAACTGCCTTAATAACCTCTGGACTGACAACTGATAGTATCGTTACCATTACGCAAGGAATGTCAATATCACTAAAATAAAATTATTCAATTTGGGCTTGACATTAGTGCAGTTGAATATATAATTTCAACGAAATTTGTAAAATTCTTTGTTTGGTTTGTTATTTTGTTTTGTAAAGTTTTTGAGGAGATGTTTTGCAATGATTTTAGATGTTAATTGTTCCACCTATACTCAGCGAAAGAGAACCGAACGGTTGGCTTTTATTAAGGAAAGATATAAAAAATTGGTGCTCGAACCCAGGAGAGAGATTGAATTTGAGATTGAAAGGGCATTAGACGACGAAGACGGTGAACTGGATAACTTATAATGGTTGATTGAATATACGGTATTTCAAAGTGCCTTCAATAACAATATCGTTTGAAAATCTTTTTATTTCAATTTCATCTATTTCTGCAGCTTCGCTTATTTTATTGATACCCGTCCCCAGCACAGGCGATTTCGCACCCTCACCCCCTATAATAATTGGTGCAACAAAAACCATCACCCTGTCAGCAAGACGGTCTTCTATCACAGAGGTAATAACCCTGCTGCCTCCTTCCACGAGAATATTTGTTAACTTCATCTCACCAAGTCGCTGAAAGAGTTCTTTCAAATCTACACGGCCATTCATATCCTTTGTTTGAACAATCTTACATCCCAGTTGTTCGAGTTTCTCTACACGATTACACTGCGCATTTTTGCTTACCGCAACGATTATTTCACCTTCGTTAATCGTGCTTAAAAGACGCGAATTTACAGGAAGTAAGGCACTGCTATCCACAACAATTCTCTTCGGATTTCGTCCCCCTTCGATCCTGCAGGTCAGTAATGGATCATCCCGCACTACGGTATTGATCCCCACCAAAATGCCATCCATCTGTCCACGAATCTTATGCGCGTATTTCCTCGATTCATCAGACGTGATCCACCTGGATTCTCCTGTATGTGTGGCGATCTTGCCATCAATTGACATTGCCCATTTCACGGTTATATACGGCAATTCCTTTTGCATCAATTTAAAAAAAGGGACGTTGAGTTTTTTGGCCTGCATTTCCATTACACCGGCCACAACCTCGATCCCTGCCTCTTTCAATTGTTGTATCCCCTTGCCGGAGGTAATTGGATTAGGATCAACAACTGCCGCTACCACCTTTCTAATGCCCGCCTTAATAATTGCATCAACACAAGGCGCCGTCTTGCCATAGTGCGCACAGGGTTCCATAGATACATAGAGTGTGGCTCCTCTGCAGTTTGTGCCACCTTCATGTATTGCATAAATCTCGGCGTGCGCCCCTCCAAATACCTGGTGATAGCCTTTCCCA
>JANLHY010000224.1 GCA_024653795.1 Candidatus Brocadiaceae bacterium
TGGTTATTATGCAATGTAGCGGCAATTCATGAATTGCCGCTACATATTGTCACAGAGGTATTTTCAACTATTGATGTTTTCAAAAAACTAAACTGTTACGAATTTTGATATTTTCATTTTTAATTCGACCGAGGCTTCATTGATAAAACCTGCCAACATAAATAACATCATTATCCGTTCGCCTAATTGGGTAGGAGACGTTGTAATGGCTACGCCTGCCTTCCGGTGTATCAGGGAAAACTTCCCAAACGCAAAACTAACAATTGCCCTAAAATCTTACGTCCAGAAGCTTATTGATGGCGCCCCGTGGTTTGATGAGGTTCTTCTTTTAGACTCAACCAGTCAGTCTAGAGGTGTACAATTTTTTTCGCTTATACGTCAAATCCGATCCGGAGGATACGATCTTGGTTTTCTATTTCCCAATTCCTTTAGTTCCGCACTTATGTTTTGGCTGTGTGGTGTGAGGCGTAGTGTGGGTTATAGGAGGGATGCACGTTCGTGGTTGCTTACTGATGGCGTATATCAATTATATGAAAATGGACGGTTTCGCCCGACCTATATGGGGGATTATTACCTGCGTTTGTGTATAGAGATGGGATGTGAAATACGCTCGAAAGAATTGGAATTATTTATTAACAAAGAGAGTCAGCGGCGTGTGGATGAAATATTTAAAGATTGTAATCTCAACGGTCGTCCTCTTATTTTGTTGAATCCTGGGGCTGCATACGGTTCTTCAAAATGCTGGACGGCTGAAGGATTTGCCAGGACGGCAGACCTCATAAATCAACAATTGGATTGTAATATAGCCGTTGTCTGTGCTCCCCATGAAATACAATTAGCCAGTGATATTGAGCAGGCAGCAAAATCACGACTGATAAACCTGGCAAAGCAGATCGTATCTCTCGATATTCTTAAGGCACTCATAAAAAGATGCGACTTATTGATAACCGTAGATTCCGGTCCCAGACACATTGCCGTTGCCTTTAAGAGACCGGTGGTGACCCTGATGGGACCAAATGATCCCCGATATACTGAGTCTTCGGCAGAGATAGGGCAGGTAATCCGGTCTGATGTCGATTGTCTTGCCTGTCACCTCAAGGTATGCCCGAAAGATCATCGATGCATGACACAGATAAAGCCAGAACGGGTTGCCATTGCTGGTTTGGAGCTCATACAGAAAGGCGGAAACAACGGAAATAGAACCGGTCTGTAAAAAACTTGCAGTGAATTATTTCGTATTTTCCTTTGTGCCCTTTGCGCCTTTGCGGTGAACTAACCATGTCTGAACAAACGATAAAATTTACTATTACCGGTATGCATTGTGTGAATTGCGCCTTGACGATTGAACGAAGACTTAAGGATTTACAAGGGATTAAGTCTATCCGGGTTAATTTCTCCAGTGCAACCGGGATTGTCACCTATGATTCCAATGTTACAAATAAGTCCTCTATTACAAAATATGTAAAGGATATCGGTTATGCAGCAAAGGAACGAGTTAGACTTGACCAGGCATCAAAGGCATATATTCAGATGGGATGGCTTGTTTTTAGTATCATGGCCTCTATCGTAATGATGGCGCTGATGTATGTCCCCATGCCTGAAAAAATACACACCTCTATGCCTTACACGTTGATGATTGTTGCTACCGTAACGTTATTAGGTCCGGGAATGGATTTTTTTATTAGCGCCTATAAGTCCATTAAGAACTTCTCTGCCAATATGGACGTGCTGGTTTCGATGGGCATCCTGTCTGCATACATTTATAGCGCTTTAGCAATTTTTGGTATCTTCGGCATGTCAGGCCATGATTTCTTCGAAACGGCAGTGATGTTGATTACCTTTATTCGCATCGGAAAGTATCTGGAAGATCGGGTGAAGGGAAGGGCGAGTCATGCACTCCAGAAATTAATGAAGCTCCAGGCAGATAAGGCGCGGTTATTGTCACCGGAAGGAAAAGAATTAGATGTCAAGGCATCCTCTATTCACGCGGGAGATAAGGTCGTCGTCAGGGCTGGTGAAATCATTCCTGCAGATGGTGAGGTTGTGGAAGGCATTTCGTCTGTGGATGAATCCATGGTGACGGGAGAATCTATGCCAGTTGTGAAACAAAAGGGTGACAGCGTGGTTGGTGCAACTATAAATAAAACGGGTGTGTTAATCGTGAAAGCCACAAGGGTGGGGGAAGAAACGGTTTTAGCGCAGATTATCAATATGGTTGAGGAGGCACAGATGGATAAAGCCCCTATTCAGCGATTTGCAGATACGGTATCGAACATATTCGTCCCGGTGGTAGTTGGTTTGTCCCTCTTGACCTTTATCTGCTGGTATTTTGTATTTCACAATCTTGCGGGGCAGTTACCTTTTCTGTGGGCATTAAAGACAGCGATTGCAGTGTTGGTGATTGCATGCCCCTGCGCCCTTGGTCTTGCCACTCCAAC
>JANLHY010000263.1 GCA_024653795.1 Candidatus Brocadiaceae bacterium
GGCTTATCGTTACCCACATCTTTTTAGCCCCGTTAGGGGATGGCGATAATAGGCAGGCAATTTATTGCCTGTTGGAAAATGGAAGAGAAACCAAGTCCCAGAGGGACGGCTGATCCTGTCAGGATTATGGCCGATATCTGTTCAAGACGGGTTCATGTCAACCGTCCCTACGGGACTATTTTCTTTCCGTCTTCCTTGCAGGCAATAAATTGCCTGCCTACTATCAATAGCCCTCATGGGCTAAAGATATGGGTAATGATAAGCCTCTTGGGAGGGAACAGGAGTGGGTCTTATAGCACTTCTCCAATTCGAGATATTCAACATAATTTTGAGTAATTACTATTTCCCCATGGTTATTCTAAAAAACTTGCCTCATCCCCGTTCCCCGTTTTCATGAGGACAAGTTTGTGAAGATAAATCTCTGATAAAGTTTTTAATCAGGTTACGCGTTTTTGCCCTCTGCATATCTCTCATACCAATTCTCTTTTTAAGTATTCCACCCTTTCCCTTGCCTGCACAATTTTTATGAAAATCAGACCACCGAGATAACCAAATATTTCGGTTGATTTCTGTTCGTCTATAATATTTGTATAGGCATCCATCGCCTTGTTGTAATAATTTGTCTGTTCTTTCTCATACAACATAGCCAATTCTTCATACAGATTGCCGATACGATATTGCGCATTCACGGGTGTTATCCCCTCAAACTTTTCTATTATCTCACCAAATTTTTTAATCGCCTCGTCATAATATATTTTTGCGCCCGCATCATCACCGATGTCATAAAGCGCCAGTCCCACATAATGATACGCCTCTGCCACTGCGTAGGAATGTTCCTGCGCCTCTTTCTTGTATCCCTCCCTAAGTTCCTCCAGTATATTTTTGTATCTTTGTTCCATCGCCTCGACAAGACTAATACTCAGCGGGATGTCGGCGTCTTCCAGCTCATTCTGGCTTTCCAATATTACCTTTGGGAGGAGTAATTTCGACAGGCTTTCACGGCTCAATCCCATAACAAGATAGATTTCGCCTACGGAATGAAATATCTTGTTTCCCCACGCATAATTAAAATCAGATTCTTCGCTTCGTTCAGACCCGTCATGAGCCTTGAGATTCTGAGGAGTGGAATGACGAAGAACATCAGCTTTAGAATGCCTAAATGTTAAAATAGCGTCTATCTCTTCTCCGCTCATTCCAAATTCTTTATTCAGGAATTGAGACAGCTTGTAATTGCTTGCCCGATTCAATTCCTTGTATAACCGTAATAATTTGGTCAGAATAGCCAATTTGTAAGAAGGCCTTTTCCCGTGCAAAACAGTCCTCCTGAAGAAGATAAGCCACGGATCTCTACTGGAAAACTTCAAACGCCCTTCGTAGTTATAAAAAACCTCTAAGGCGGTTCCAAGTTTAAACTGTTCCCAATCCGCAGATTCCTTGTAATTGAGTTCCTGATACCTCCTGTCTGTTCGCCTAAAAAATTCTTCCAGGATATCCCTCATTTGAGTGCTATTTATCTTACGATGCAGCTTCAGTTCATGCGGGCTATATTTTAAGGCCTCCCTATAGTATGCAATAGCCTTCTCAAATTGTTGCTCGTGATAATGCTTGTCTCCCAGGTACTCATAATACCTTTTAATCATTCTCATTGACCTGATGCCTACATCATCTTCCCAGGCTAAGCGGGATACCTCTTCGAAATGTCTTATTACAGCTTCTGGCGCTTGAACAGGTTCATGCGTAAGGGCATATAATCCCTCAACATATTTATAAATGGAATTAAACTTCTGCAACAAATCCTCACTAAGGAATTCGCTCATCATGGCTTTTTGTAAGCATTCTTTTGCCTTTTGATACATGCCAAACTCTGTATACGCCTTTTCCAGTTGGACGAGCATACCTGCGCTTGTCTTGTCATTTATTTCACCATAATCCTTATATTGACCAGCGTATCTGTCAATCACGGTACGATAAATAACAGGAACGATCTCAATGTTATTGCCTGCAATACGAACTACATGTACGATTATTTCTCCTGTTTCAGGATCTATTTCCACCCCAGGCGCTTCTTTCCCATCAGGGAACCTTATCCATGGAGTTTTTTTAATGACGCTGGCCGTAAAAACCATGTCTTTACCCCTGGCTAAATCCTTTGAAGTCCAGACCGTATCCCATGACCTCTCGCCTTCTTTTTCTGTGCCGGGTCTTACAACTTTAAAATTCCTTAAAATATCCACTTCGTTCTTCCTGAAAAGATTCCAATTGTTTATCATCCCCGATAGTTTCTCATCCTGTGCTACACCAGAAGGTAATATTCTTAATCTCATTTCACCACCCAATTTTTCGATAATAATTGCGCTCAACATTGCCTCAGGAATCCCTCCCACGCCAATAATCAGGTCAACTTCGCCCCTGGTAACTGCAAGGGTTGGCGTAAGGTCGTCGTCCTTAACGAGAATTAATTGAACGCCAAGCTCTTTAACTGTCCTAATAAGTTTCTCGTGTCTCGTCCTATCCAGGATAATCACCTTCATCTTTTTGATTTCATCACGAACATTTTGTGGAGTAATCTCTTTATTTTTGCCTTTCAAGGTATTTTCAGCCATAAGCGTTAGATTTTTTGTAATACCATGAAGCACATTAACGCCTGCGCCTTTATACTTACTGCCCACAATCGTCTTGACCCCGTACATATCCGGTGAATTAAATAATCCTCCTCTTTCGCTGTATCCAACGGCAAAAATAGTCCCTCCGCCAGACGTCTGGTTGACTATGCACCGGTCATTTTCGAAGGCGCTCAGCACGATATCCGCCTCGTTCTCACTTCCTGTTGCTGTGCCGAATTTTTCCCCAATATACAACATAGGCATTTCCTTCCGTTCTCCCTCTGCATTTACCACATAGGACTTCCACCAGTTGAAGCTATTGTAAATATGCCTGAGCCACCAGACGGCCATACCTCGTGTACGGGAGATATTAAAGCCTTCGCCATTTGTGCCGAAATATTTCAGGGACCTGGCGGCAACGATCCCAACGGCATGCCTCAATTCATTCCTGTTTGCCAGTTGAAGGCCATCTCCGGTTGGCTTCAGATTGTACTCTTCTGGAATATATGCTTCGATAATGTAAGGGTCGTCTATCCTCTCGGAATCAAAACTCGTATCCTTTACAAATACAACACCGTATTTTATCATATTCAATTACTTCCTAATCTCAATACTGGTAACAGTTTATTTTTTTTGAAAAATTCCAGTAATAATGGGGTATTATGCAATGTAGCGGCAATTCATGAATTGCCGCTACATATTGTCACAGAGGCATTTTCAACTATTGATGTTTTCAAAAAACTAAATTGTTACGGAATTTTCATATTTTATAAGTATTACAGACATAATCAAAGAGAAAATGCAATGTATCCGCAATTATAAAACCTACTAAGCAAAGAAACAATGTTGTTGTAGAGATATTTTACAAGGATAAATTTTAGATTTATTGCTATAAAATATTTTGATGTTTTGTTACTGTAGGAAAAGGAAAGAAGTGCAATATTTTATGATATACGGGTAAGGAGGATTGCCCGTATATCATCCAGTTTATTCATCGATAAACTACTTTGCAACTTTATATGCAATAACGTTTACTATTTCTATTTGATATGTTTTATTGAGGTTCTGTATCCCAATGGCCACACGAGTCGGACAAGATTTAACAAACTCGTTCAACATGACGCATTCCGGGCGAAATCAATGAGTTGTTGTTTATTCTTTTCTTTTTCTGCAAAAAAGTTTTCATATACTAATCCGGCAAGTACGCCGCCGGCAATAGGGCCAAGCCACCAAATATAGTGGTTATCAAAATAGCCGGACGCTAATGCAGGCCCAAACACGCGGGCTGGATTCATTGAACCGCCGCTAATTGTGCCTCCAACCATAACTCCGAACAAAACTACCAAACCTATAGCAAATCCGGCAAGGGCAGGGGTTGCCCTTTTATCAATCACTGTTGCATATACTACAAAAACCAGAAGAAATGTTATTACTGCTTCCATAATGACAGCTTGTAATATTGTAACGCCGGAACCAAGGGTGCATGTCCCCAGATTTATTGCCATTGCCGCGGGAAAAAGCATTTTCAACAAAAACCCGCCAAATACAGCCCCTCCTAATTGCGAAACAATATACAGGAATCCCGTTTTCGCATCCATCCTGTTTGAGACAACCATGGAGATTGTAACCGCAGGATTAATATGAGCACCGGATACATAACCGAATGAATATGCAATAGCAACCACAACAAAGCCGAATGCAATAGCAATTCCAAGCAGTCCAAACCCTTGAGAACCAGATTTTACCAAATAGTAGTCGGCGCACACACACCCCGCCCCAACAAAAATCAGAGCAAACGTCCCCAGGAATTCTGATACATATTTG
>JANLHY010000269.1 GCA_024653795.1 Candidatus Brocadiaceae bacterium
GGATAGGAAGGCACTTCGTTAAGTTTGTTTGATACCCTTAATAATGCATCGTCTAAACTTATGCCGATCTTAAATTTCAGGGTAATCGTTCCAATACCATTGAAGGACTCGCTCTCCATCTTCGTAAGTCCCCGTAACCCCTTTAACACCCTCTCCTGTTCCTCGATTATCTCACGTTCTATCTCATAAGGTGTAGCGCCCGTCCACGTGGTAGTTACGGTAATCTCAGGCTCGATAATTGATGGCGTTAACTGATATGGCATGGTTTTTAGTCCGATGATGCCAAAGAGTGTCACGAAAATAACGCCAACGATAATGGTAACCGGTTTTTCTATGGAAAACTTAACAATATCCAACAGTCCACCTCATTTATTTATCAGTGAGAGACCCATTATCACTGCCGAGTATTTCAACCATCTGACCATCTATAAGCCTTTCATTCCCTTTGACTACAATCTTCATTCCTTCCTCCAATTCTGGCGCCTCAATGCCTGCCATCATCCCGCTGTATCCTGTTACTCTTACAGGGATCATTTTTGTCTGCAAATCTACACAGGCGAACACAACAGTTTCGCCAAACATGTTTATAATGGCATCCCTTTTTATGATAAGAGTTTTTATTTCCTTTCCTTTTGGCAGCATGGTCTTTGCCTCCATACCTGCTGTAAGTGATGCAAGATTTCTAATCCGAATCTTCACAGGGAAGGTTCTGGTTGGTATGTCACCCTGAGGTATTATGGCAAATACCTTTCCGGGGAGTTCCAATCCAGCAGCTTTGATTGTTATGCTTTTCCCAACAGGAGTATGAGTTAACACATCTTCAGGGACATTGAAAATAACATCCACTTCGTCATCTCTTGCGATAGTTGCCACAGGTGTGCCAGGCGAAAGCCACTCACCGTCGTCGATTAATTTCTTTAGAATCACACCATCAAAAGGCGCCCTGACCACTTTTTTTTGAAACTCTACCATAAGCCCTTCTCTCTCTGCTTTTATTGATGCGGATTTTTTTTCCAGGCCAGAGACCCTGAATCTGTTTTCATCATATACCTGCTCTGCAACGGCTTCTTCCCTGTAAAGATTTTCTGTTCTTTTAAGGTCCCTTCTTGCCAGGCCAAGGTCTGACAATATTTGTTCATGGAGCGCCTTCTTTGTTTTAATATTCTTCCTGAGCAAATCCGCATTGATTTTGGCAAGTATTTGCCCTTTTTTTACCCTGTCACCTTCTTCAAAATTTACTATATCAACCTTACCGCTCACCTCTGCAGCTACGTCTGAAATCTGCGGATAGTAAACCGTTCCAACAAATTCTGCTTCAGGAACAATCGCACCAAAACTGATTTCCGACACTGTCACTCTTGCCGGAGGCATGTGAGTGCTTTCCATGCCGAAAAGTGCAAAATCACACCATACGGAAATTATAATAATTAATATCGAACCGCCTATTCTCTTTGCCATATCCTTATTTCAAAGTTCCCTTCATAAAAATTGCCACAAATTCTTTAATTATTAAATCTGCATTGTCCGTTTTATATTTTTTTCGCAGCAGGAATTCCTCCACGTTGAAATACGAAAACAACATCCCGAGAAATGCCTGTGCCGCAAAATCAACATCAAACTCTCTCAGGACTTCCTTCTTTTGCATGTGGCTGAAATACGATGCCAGTGTCCTGAGGGTTTTATCAATAAACACATGGTATATTTTTTGTATTTTCTCCGGATATCTCTGAATCTCGGAATGCATAATCCTTATCAGGTCTTTTCTTATGACAAGGGTTTCCAGGAATCTCACTGCAATAGTGAGCAATGCATTCTCATACGACATTTTTTTCACCTCAGGCAAAATTCCCTTTAAGGTGGGCAGGAAAGAATAGGTATTTATTACCTCCTCAAAAAGCATTTCCTTTGACGGGAAATATCTGAAAATGGTAACTTCAGCAACCTCTGATGCCTTTGCAATCTCCCTCGTGGTTGTTCCGAGGTAGCCTTTCTGAGAGAAAAGGCCTAATGCTGTTTTAAGGATTTTATTCCGTGTGGAATACGGTTCTTTTGCATTTTGTGCCATAAATGCTGTTTTTCCCTATTCTTTACGAAAGCGGGGACAACACGATCGACATAATGTAAGTACTTACTTACATGTAAGTATTATATTTTATGTATTGCTTTGTTGTCAATAGTCTTGTGTATAAAATGCAAAAGTTTCGTTTAAGATCGGAGGGTATTTTTCATACCCTTGTGTGGTTTGAATTTAGTCTG
>JANLHY010000272.1 GCA_024653795.1 Candidatus Brocadiaceae bacterium
TAAATAACATGAACAACTTCATGTTGCTGTGCCATCAGGGCTAAAGCCCCGGTAGGACGTGTACCCACTAACCCCAGCCTTAAGGCTGGGGTTAGTGACTGTCTTATCGTTCGACTGAGCTCACGACGAAGTCTGAATTGGGCTTTAGCCCTGCCAGTGCCTGATCTTCAAAGTGTCGGACAACAAACTTGTTCAGATTATTTATTGTCAATCCCTTAGGGGAGGCTGCACTATTTACCTCCAATTAATGCTTCGTTGAGTCCTACAAAGTTTTCTTCAGATGCTGCCTTCGTTGTCTCTTTAATGACTTGATGTATGGTGTCTGCGGTAATGTCTCGTCCGCCCAGTCCCAGAATGAATCCATTAATCTTTGGGGTTTTGGGTTTACCGTAGAATACGCTCTTTATTTCATTTACTAAAATACCGCCATAGCCAAGAGAAACGGCCTTTTCCACTACAGCAATCTCTTTCACATGACTTAAGGCCTTGTAGATTTCATCTTTTGGGAAAGGCCGGTATGAACGGACCTTGAGGACGCCGACTTTTTGTCCCTTTGCCCTGAGTTCATCCACAATATCTTTTATGGTGCCGATAACCGAACCCATTGCTACCAGTACGAGTGAAGCATCTTCCACTTTATAGGTGTCAATAAGGCCACCCTGAAATCTGCCGAATTGATTATGGAAATCTGTTGCCACGTCGCTAATAACTTGTAAAGACGCATGCATTGTTTTCTCAATAAAATAGCGTGTTTCCATGTATGCCTCCGGGCCTACCAGACTACCGAAGGTGAGTGGATTTTTCGGTGTTAGATAATATTCTGGCTTAAACGGCGGCAAAAATTTGTCTGCCTGCTCCTGAGAAATAAGCTCTACCGGGTCAAATGAATGGGTGAGAACAAATCCATCCATGCATACCATGACAGGGAGCATGATGTCTTTATTCTCAGCAATTTTGAATGCCTGTAAATGCATATCGCTGGCTTCCTGGTTATCCTCGGCATAGAGTTGAATCCAGCCGCTGTCACGTGCTGTCATAGAATCCTGCTGGTCATTCCAGATATTAATGGGAGCGGATACAGCACGGTTGACGCAGGTCATGACCACGGGAAGCCGCATCCCGGCGATATTGAAAAGCACCTCGATCATAAGCAAAAATCCCTGAGAGGTAGTGGCGGTGTATGTTCTTGCACCTGTCGCACTAGCCCCCAAAACCACAGATGCCGCAGAATGTTCACTTTCCACATTGACATATTCTGATTTGATTTCTCCATCAGCCACCAATTCTGAAAGATGCTCTACAATATGGGTTTGTGGTGTGATAGGGTAAGCTGAAATCACGTGCGGCCTGCAGACACCGACGGTCTTGGCTACTGCGATTGAGCCCTCGATAAATGTCGTACTCATTACTTCTCCTCCACTATCATTTCGATGTCACTTGAAGAGCATTCTTCGGCACAAATCCCACAACCTTTACAGTACGTATAATCGACCGTGTATTTCTTTTTTTCTATCATGGTAACACAACCTTCGGGACAATAGATTTTACAAAGGCCACAGCCAATACATTTTACCTGATGAAATATTGGTTTATAATTCCGCCAGCTCCCTGTTTGATTTGCTTTACTTGTACCGGCATTAGCAATAGCGCCTAAATCTAATCTCATAATGACTCCTTTTTGATAAAATCAAACGCCTTTAGTACGGCGGCGATATTTTTTTCTCCGACCGAACCTGGAAACTTATGATGAATTGCCTTTTTGATACCCTCTAAGCTAATTTCCCCAGTAGCTGCAGCAAACGCACCGAGAAGGGTGGTGTTCATAATGGGTCGTCCAATCACTTCCATGGCGATTTCCATAGCAGGGATAGTTTTTACTCTAACCTTCGTATTAATGCCCAGCTCTGCAGCTTTTTTCTTGGAGTTAATGAGCAATAATCCATCTTCCTGTAACCCGTCCAATACATTAATTACTTCTAATAAAGTAGGGTCCTGTACAATAACATAATTTGGTTTATATACCTGGCTTCTGATACGAATAGGTTTGTCACTGATCCTTACAAATGCCTGAACAGGCGCGCCCATTCTTTCTGAACCAAACGATGGAAATGCCTGGGCATATTTCCCGTCGCTGTGGGCTGCAAATCCCAATAACTCTGCCGCTGTTACAGATCCCTGCCCCCCGCGTCCATGAACTCTTATTTCAATCAATGGCTACGTACCTCCTGCCTTTCCGTATTTTTCAAGTTATTCCGTTTAAGTCCCCCTTAAAAAAGGGGGATTCTCTATGCCATACATCGTATAACCCGCTTAAATAAAATGAAAATTCCTATACAATAAATTTATTATTTTGATATTCTTACTTTTAGTTACAACTTGATATGTTACGGTATACTTCTCAAAATTACCCGTGCCGGGCTTCCGTCACAATCCTTTATTTTTAGCGGTAATGCAATTAGCTCGTAGTCTCCTGCTTCTACATTGCTCAAATCGAGCCCTTCGATAAGGACGACGCCATTTCTCAAAAATATGTGATGGGTGTCGGCAGGTTTATTTCCAAATTTTTCAACAGAAAGATAATCTATTCCTACAACTTTTACACCGCTGTCTACCAAATGCCGGGCGGCCTCTTTTGTTATATAAACAAAGTCTTTTTTAAATTCCGGAAGTTTCCAAAAGGTAGAGTTAATGGTCTTAAAAATAACTCTTTTCTTATTTTTAAATTGTAATGTTTTTATATCCTCTAAATCAATCTTTTCTTTATTTTTTATGTCAAATACCGTTGCACTTCCTACGAGATAATCTAAAGGGATTTGATCGATTTTGATGCCGTTTTCCTCAAAATGATACGGAGCGTCAATATGAGTTCCACAATGTGAGCCAAATTTTAATTCGGATACATTACAGGAATTACCTTGAGAAATCAAGCGTGTTTTCCGAATGGATACTGTTGGGTCAGAAGGCCATGTGATAAGGTTCTCTGATATGGTAAGTGTAACATCGTGGATGTTCATTTTTCGTGGTGGGTATGGTTTAATTTGAGTATTAGTTTCTTAGAAGTAACCTCGCGAGTGATGGTTGGTAGGTAATTGAGTCGTATTAACAGAGAGGTTGTACGTGGGCATATAGTTATCATCGTTTAATGCATAAAATGGATGTCATCGGGAGGTGAGCGTAGCGGCAAATCGCAGTATTTCATTTTTATTAATGTCCGAGGTAAGGCAATAGGTTGAACCGTCTTCTTCCCATATTACGGAGTTAAATCCACTACGGTTTCCTATATAAAATTCTTTGGGACCCAATTTGACTCTTTCAAGATTTCTGATGGGAAAACTGCTATTGCGTATAATTTGAAGTGAAAGTTTATTTCCCCCCTTGTCGAAAATAACACAGGGGCTACTTGTTCCACAGAATTTTACCGGTATACCACCTACAATACTGACTCGTTCTGCATTGAGCAAAGGAGATGAATTGTTTAAATTGGTATTTATATTATTTCCGAGATATTTATTCACATTGCCCACTATCGAGGTTTTTTCGTTAAATACCAGATTGTCATTTACTGCTACGACATGATTTTTCACGGCGTTATCGACAATAGATGTGGAATCGTCATTATAATTGTAATAATTGGCGTAATAAAAAACGCCACCCCCTATCAAAAGGAGAATGGAAGCTGCTATTGCATATATACGGGGTGAAAATACTGCGCGCGTTACTTTTTGCTCAGAAATGGCTTGTATATCTTTATTTTCTGATATTTCTGCATCAACGGAGCCGAGACCTTCGATGATCTTACTATGGAGGTATGCGGGGGCTGTAGTATTCAGGCAAAATGCCTTTATTAAAGATCGAACACCCCTTTCGAATTCGTATCTTTGACGGCATTCAAAACAATTATCAATGTGCTCTTTGATGATCGGATATTGAGATTTATCAATTTCCTTATCCATGAACTCGTAAAGGTGTTTAATTGCTTCAACGCAAACCATCATTTCCACCTCTTAATAAAACCTCTATCTTTTGCATATTCCCATAGACTTTTCTGGAGCAACTTTCTACCCCTATTCAGTCTTGATTTTACTGTTCCAATCGGCACGTTTGTAATTTCCGCAATGTCATTATAGGATAATTCTTCTACGTCTGAAAGTAAGATAGCTTCTTTGTATTCGATTGGCAAGCTATCTATTGCGTGTTTAACATCATCTTCCATTAAGTTACCGAGGTCGTTATATTTAGTTTCTAAGGTATCAGTTAATTCTGCAGAATCGCTTTCCTGTTTATAAGATAGATTTGAATTAACAGATTCGACATCTTCATAAAAAATTTCACTTGGTAACTTAACCGTTTTCCTATACTTATTTATAAAGGTGTTCCGAAGGATTTTAAAGAGCCATGCCTTTATGTTTGTTCCTTTTTGGAAAGTATCGAAAAATCGATATGCTTTTAAGTAAGTTTCCTGGACAAGATCTTCAGCCGCCTCCTTATTGAATACCAGCCGTATTGCCATACTATAGAGGGAATCGAGATGTTCCATAGCAATATCTTCAAACTCTTTCCTTCTGTTGTTTTCTTCCCGCATCATTAGCAATTTCCTGGTTAGAGAAACAATAAAATATAGAATAAGGTTCCTGATTATTTGAAAATATTATATAAATTTGAATATGTCAATTCAAGAAAATATAGCGTTTGCGAAAAGGGCAAACTTTTGATTGTGTAAATCTGGTAGATACGTGCGTAACGGAAGTGTTTGTAAAGATAAGAATTAAGGCTCCACCGCAATGCCGTGGGAGACTATCTTTTGGACCCGTATTTCACGGTGGTCTACCCCATGATAGCCTTGTACCTTTCTTC
>JANLHY010000274.1 GCA_024653795.1 Candidatus Brocadiaceae bacterium
TTTTCACGAGGACAAGCATGAGCTCCGTCAGGAGCAACCTGTTTGTAGCGAGATAGGATGCCATAACAGATATCAGCTCCGTAGGAGCGACCTGTTTGCATATCAATCATATACAGGTCGCTCCTACGGAGCTGATCATATATTAACGATAAATTGCTACAAACAGTACGCCCCTAACAGGGCTTGATTTTTTTAAATCTCAAATCGTAATTCTTCGGCGGGTTCAGGTTTGCAACCTGAACCCATGAGTTTATTGGTATAATAGCGCTATGTGCAAATGATGGCGTAATCAACAATATAAAACGTGAACCCGCACTGGGGCCGTTTATAGTATTAGGGTATGTTATGCGTATAACAGATATAATGAAAAAATTGTCTCATCCTTCCTCTCAAACGTTCTCGCCAAAGGTAAATAATCATATCGAAACACAAGAAACAAAAGAGACTGCCCCTCTTGAAACGACTCCCATGGCAGAAGCCGAAAAAATCCAGCAGGCCCCGGAAGATGTAATAACTACGCCTTTATCTGAAGTAACAGATTCTTCATCTTCTGATGCGACGGCTGACGTGTATGAAACAAAAGAGACTACTCCTCTTGAAACGGTTTTTGGGGAAGAAGCCAAAAAAATCCAGCAGGCCCCGGAAGATGTAATAACTACGCCTTTATCCGAAGTAACAGCTTCTTCATCTTCTGATGCGACGGCTGATGTGAATGAAACAAAAGAGGCTGCTCCTCTTGAAACGGTTCCCGTGGAAGAAGCCGAAAAAATCCATTTTATGAGACGGTATAGCGCGCCTGCCAGGAGTTGGCTTGAAACGGTTACTGTGGAAGAAGCCGAAAAAATCCAGCAGGCCCCGGAAGATGTAATAACTATGCCTTTATCTGAAGTAACAGATTCTTCGTCTTCTGATGCGACGGCTGACGTGTATGAAACAAAAGAGACTACTCCTCCTGAAACGGTTCCCGTGGAAGTATCAGTTCACCCCCCTCCCCTTACCTCTCCCACCAGGGGCGGGGAAAAAACGTTTCCTCCCCCTGTCCCCCTCCAGAGGGGGATAAAGCCTCCCCCTGTCCCCCTCACTGAGGGGGAGAAAGGGGGAGGGAGGAGGCCAGGTGGGGGCGATGAACTGTTACATAAAAAGTTTCCGGGCCAGGTTAGGGGTTACGGGATAGATAACGATGCAGGGTTTTTGCAGATGTGGAAGGCTGTTAACGAATTCTTGCTGAACGCCAGTGAAAACCGCAAGGCAGACCCTTCTGCAG
>JANLHY010000282.1 GCA_024653795.1 Candidatus Brocadiaceae bacterium
ATTTCTTCTTCCAGTTTGACTACCTCACGGAAGGCAATTCCTTCCCGCCAGAGAAAGAAAAAACCCATAAATGTGATAGGAAGGATGCTGATAGCCCATAAAACAATGGCATAGCTTTGAGCTGCTGTAGTTTGTATTCCAAAGATATCCAGTGATTTTAGGACTGCTATGTGGAATACACCAATGTATCCGGGCGCCTGAGGCAAGGCAATTGCCAGCGCTAAACAAATGGCAACAAGACATGCACCCATAAAAGGAAGGTGCATGTGGAAGGAAAATCCGAGGAGATATATTTCCGCTCCAGCGAGAACCCAGATTACAAGGGAAAGCGCCATCATCCATACCGTTTGTGTCTTGTTTTCCAGAATCTTTAGGCCATGCACAAAGGAATCGTACAGTCCAAAAATCTTATCTTTGAGTTTATGCGGCAGGAAGAAGCATAGCCTGGAGAGTACTTTTTTGAAGAAATCTGGTTTAATAACGATCAAAAAGAGGGAGGCAATGGTAAGTACTCCTACCGCAGCGAATACCTCTGTCCATTTTTTCAGAGAAGGGATAATTGATTCTTTGACGGTGTGTGTCTCATTTGCTGAAAGCTGGACAACAGAGTTGTGATGAGCAGGATGCGGCAGCAAGGCAATAACGGCCACCGTAAATATGATAAGCCCCAACATGTCAAATATCCGCTCTACAATTACGGTAGCAACGGAGGTTGAGAATTTTACATCTTCCTTCTTATACAAGATAAATGGCCTCAATGCCTCTCCCACACGGGCAGGAAGAATATTGTTTGCCATGAAACCGATGGAGGTAATAGACAGCAAATTTAATACAGATACTCGTTTAATATGAGATAACAACCCCTGCCAACGAAGCGCCCTCACAACGTAAACCAGAAGGGTTAAAATGAGCGTCGGGATAACATACCAGTAATTGGCTTCCTTTAAGGCGTCTTTAAGGAGCGACCAATCGATCTTCCTGACAAATAACCACGAGCAAACAATGCTGACGATAATGCTCAAAATAAATATGATGGTTTTTTTGTTAAAATACATTGATATTCAAGAAAAATAAGGTTTCAGGTACTGACCAGTATAACTTTTCTCTATCCGTGCTATTTGTTCCGGCGTACCGCATCCAACAATAAACCCTCCCGCATCGCCGCCTTCGGGTCCCAGATCAATAATATAATCGGCAGACTTGATAATGTCCAGGTTATGTTCCACGATGATTAAAGAATGTCCTGCCTCAACTAATCTCTGAAAACAGGTAAGCAATTTTTGAATGTCGTCCATGTGAAGACCAATTGTAGGTTCGTCGAAGATAAAGAGCATTGTGTCGGCGCTTTCCTTAGCCATATACGTAGCAATCTTGAGTCTCTGTGCCTCGCCTCCCGATAAGGTAGTAGCGGGCTGGCCTAACCGCAAATAGCCCAATCCAGTATCCTGAAGGAATTTCAATCCCTTGGTAATTCTGGTTGATTCGCGGAAGAAGACAAGGGCTTCATCCACGGTCATTTCGAGAATCTGGTGGATATTTTTGTTTTTGTACTTTACATCGAGCACCTTTTTATTGAACCGTTTTCCGTTGCACTTGTCACACGTGACGTAGATGTCTGCAAGGAATTGCATGTCGACACGGATGTATCCAGCGCCCTCGCATTGTTCACATCTGCCGCCAACCACATTGAATGAAAAAGAACCAACATTCAGATTGTGCCTTCTTGCGTCCCGTGTAGAAGAAAAGAGTCTTCGTATCTCATCAAATACTTTTACATAGGTGATGGGATTGGAACGTGGGGTGCGCCCTATAGGGGATTGGTCTACAAGAATAACATCGTTAACAAACTGTACGCCGTCAATACTTTCATATCTTCCGACGAATCCCGTGCGACCTTCCTTCTTCTTTTTGATTGCGCCATAGAGGGTGTCTTGTACGAGTGTGCTTTTGCCTGACCCAGAAACCCCAGTTACACATATTATTATATTGAGGGGAAATATAACATCTATGTCCTTCAGATTATTTTGCGATGCCCCCTTCAATACAATGGCATTGCCGGTTGGCTTTCTCCGTTCGGAAGGTATTTTAATTGCTTTATTACCTTTTAGATACTGGCCAGTGAGAGAGCCATTGCTGGCTGGCAAATCCTTAAAAGAACCATGATAAACAACCGTGCCTCCATTTTCGCCTGCACCCGGTCCAAGGTCGATGACCTCATCAGCAGCTTTGATGACCTCTTTATCATGCTCTACAACAACAATGGTGTTTCCAATGTCCCGCAATCGTTCGAGTATCTGAATCAACCTGTCGGTATCCCTTGCGTGAAGTCCAATACTGGGTTCATCCAGTATGTACAAGGTATTTACCAGCGAAGAACCCAGCGACGTGGTAAGATTAACCCTTTGAGCCTCACCACCGGAGAGTGTGCGGGTCATACGGTCCGGGGTAAGGTATTCTAAGCCTACCTTAATCATATAGCCTAATCGCTTTTTGATTTCTTGCAAGAGCAAATGGGCAATGTTCTTTTCATAATCGGTAAGCTGAAGTCCCTCAAAGAATCGGTAGGCATTATCGATCGTCATGGTACAAATATCCGATATGTTTTTACCGTCAATCAAGACGTTCAGCGCCTGACTTTTCAACCGCTTTCCGGTACACGTCTGGCATAAGCTGTATCCCCTGTATTTACTCAGGAAAACACGGACGTGCATCTTGTATTTTCGCTGTTCCAGCCATTGAAAGAAGTCATAGATGCCGCAGAAATCTTCTGTGCCTTCCAGAATCAATTTTGCCTGTTCTTTTGTCAGCTTGCGGAACGGAACGTTTAAGGGAATATTATATTTGGATGACGCCTTTTTAAGCGATTCGTACATCGAGGAGTACGTGGGCGTATTCCACATGGTGATAGCCCCATCGTTCAGCGACTTTTCTCTGTCCGGTATGACGGCATCCAAATCTAAATCAATCGTGTGCCCAAAACCCTGACACTTGGGACAGGCGCCAATCGGGTTATTGAATGAGAATAATGCAGGGACAGGTTCAGGATATTCAATTTTACAATAACTGCAAAAGAATTGTTTGCTGTATTTGAGTTCGACCCATCGCGAATCTTGAATATTGATAGGATCACCCTGTATAAGCACATCTTGTTGAATATTGGATTTCTGGGGGATATTGTAGACAATACATAAATGTCCAGCGCCCAGACGATATGCCGTTTCCAGGGCATCCACGAGTCGTTCCTTAATGACGTCCTTAACAACCAGCCGATCGACAATCCCGGAAACAGACTTTGCAGAAAGGATATCTATGTTATTTTCGGATGTGATATCTACGATGTTTGCATCAATCAATATTCTTACCAATCCGCGTTCTTTAAGGAGATTAATTTGATTTTGACTCGAAACTTTCTGGCATACGGTGATGGGGAATGTAACCAGGAATTTTGTGCCTTCAGGTAACGATAACACGGTATCAACAATATGAGAAACCATATCTATCTGCACGTGTCGTTTGCAGGAACTGCAATAGGTCTTGCCAATCCGCGCAAACAGCAGCCGCAGGTAATCATTAATTTCTGTGGCAGTCCCAACAGTTGAGCGTCGGTTCTTGACAGGATTTTTCTGCTGGATGGCTATTGCAGGAAGAATGCCTTCGATATGGTCTACGTCTGGTTTATCCATCTTTTCTAAGAATTGACGCGCATAGGCCGAAAAGGATTCTATATACCGTCTTTGGCCCTCTGCAAAGAGAGTATCGAACGCAAGGCTGGATTTGCCCGACCCGCTGACCCCGGTGACCACCACCAATTTTTTATGGGGGATTTCAATATCGATATTTTTTAAATTATTCACCCGTATACCACGGGCAATAATAGACTTTTTCATAGTTTATGTATAAAAATATAATAACTACAGAGGTCACAGAAATTACACAGATAATTCTTTTTCTCTGCGGTCTCTGTGTGCTCTGTGGCTAATTTTAGAATCATTGTATTTGTCATTCTGCGGGAGTGGAACGACCGAAGCATCTCAATTACCGAAATTTCAAGACATTAAATATAAGATTTTCACGCCCCATTCTCAAGATAATTCTAACTCTGTCGCTGGACAAGAAAGGAAGCCAATAACCCCAAAAATTGGTTTGACAAATACTAAGGGTTTGTCAATAATGACTGTTGAAAAGCAAAAAACCACACCTTTTGTGATGATAAATTTGTGAAGTAAATATGGATTAATTGGTTTTTTACCCAAGCTGTTATATCCGCAATGCAGAAATAAATTAGTTAAGTGCCATAAATTTAAGCCATATGGAAACCTACCAAGAATTTATAAACAGAAAGAATGCAGAATTTCAAAATACTGCCCCCAAACCATTTAAAGACATCGGCGGGAAAGGAAGTCATGGTTTCAAAAGAGAGGCATGGACTTTTATGGTACAACACAATTTAAAAGAGAAAGTTTTTATCATTGAAAGGCTAAGAAGAATAGAAATTAACGGCAAAACAGTTCATTCAGATATAAAAATTGGCGATATAGAATACAGGTTTGGATATTACATAATCGGTCAGATCGGCAGAGCAAAAAACAAATGGGTTTAGGGGCAATTTTGTCCTATGATCCCAGTCGAAGATTTTAATAAATTACTTGAAAAGGCGCGGAGAGAAGGGACTTTACTGGCTTAAATTTGCAGCACTTAATGGGAGTATCGGGTTGGGGATTGTTTTTGATTTTTAAAAGAAACGCCAGCAACAGCAGATAAAACAAGCTAAAAGATTGGTTCTAATGCAACTGCATTTCTTTTAGCCTTAAAAATACATGTTCATTACTGGTATTGAGAAAATCACAGAAAAAAGCACTCATTTCTGATAAATAGAAAAATCGTATTATTGGACATTATACAATCATACAAAAGATCAGGAACAAAACATGATAACTCAGGAACAAATTAATCAAATTGTCAGAGCTATTGTTCTAGGCTGTAACCCTAAAAAAATAATCCTTTTCGGTTCATACGCACAGGGTAATCCAACAAAGGAAAGTGATATTGATTTGTTAGTCATTAAAGACGACAATTTGCCAAAAATCCAGAGAAACCGTATTGTGAGAAGCTTTTTAAAGGATTTCACGTTGCCAGTAGACGTTATTGTCAAAAGCAGTCAGGAATTTGAGATGTTCAAAGATATTATAGGAACAGTAGTCTATGCGGCAAATAAATACGGACGGGTTCTTTATGGATAAAAATACTCTCATAGAGCACTTGGTAAATCAATGGATTAAAATAGCAGAAAGAGATTTACTTACTGCAAAGCAGGGGTTAGAAACAAATGAAGTGGTAACAGATACCGTGTGTTTCCATTGCCAACAAGCTGCAGAAAAATATCTAAAGGCGTTCCTTGTCCAAAAGCAGATTGAGTTTTCAAAAACACACAACATAATGTCTTTACTAAATCTCTGTTCATCAGTCGATAAATCGTTTAAAGAAAATCTACCAGAGGCAGACAATTTAACTGATTATGCTGTTGAAATCCGCTACCCAGACGACTGGTACGAACCAACGATTGAAGAAACTAAGCAGGCATACGAAATTGCATTAAAAGTAAAGAATTTCGTTCTCAAAAGACTTGGAATCCAAAACAAAGATGCCTGATGAGGAAATATGACAAGTCATTAATTGAAGTGTGGGAATGTAAAGAAAAAGTGTATCTGGATATTAAAGATTTGACGGCAAAAGAATATGCTGACAAAATCAGAGAAGATGCAGATAAAATTCTGTCGGATAGCCACATTAAATTAAAGAAATACTATTGCATGAGATCATCTTTTCGCTGATTCTCTTTTTGTTAAAAAGTTGAAGATGCCTGTAAGAAACGCGCAAGCTACAATCATTGGCGATTCAGATGCTTCACGTGAAACCTGCCTTGTTGCTGAAAAGATTGGCTTGATGCTGGCAAAACATGGCATAATAAGCCCATTCTGACCTCCCTGGCATATCCCATGAGTTACCGTCAAGCACACAATTTAAACTGGATTGGGATTATTCAAGCTTTTTTAAGGTAATACAAATTCGTGTTCGGGATGTTTGACGCATAGCACCGGGCAGGGGGCCTTTCTCACGACCTTTTCTGCCGTACTCCCAAGCAGCGCATGGGAAATTCCTGTCCGGCCATGTGTGGCGATGGTTATCAAGTCAATGTCATATTTCTTGGCAGTCTTGATGATTTCTATGAAAGGTGTTCCCCGCACGACGATATTTTCGACTTTAATCTTCTCAAGAAATCGCTTGGGTATCAGGTGATGGATGTTCTTTTTTGCTTCCCGTTCCATGTCTTCGTATATTTTTGACACGGGATAAGTCATTCCTCCCGTTCCTATGGGTATATTCAGCTTGGGAATTACGTGCAGGACGTAAAGTTTCGCCTTACGCTCAGTAGCAAAATCCAAAGCATACTTTAAGGCATGTTTTGCATTGGCAGAAAAATCAGTGGGAAATAGAATTCTTTCAATTTTAATCATGAAATTGGCTCCTCAATAGATGAAGCATAAATAAAGATTTTGGGTGATAGTTTCGGTTACAGTTGAAAATACCGAGATAACAGAAATTGAAATTGAGCAGTTGGGAAGTTAAGTTTTTCGTCTTCCTGGCTTCCCGACTTCCGTATAGCTTTTCTGGGCTTTCACGATACAATGAGTGCGATTTTTAAATCTGCATGTGTATCACCGCCTCCATTCGACACGCATAAACTTTGCATTATCATGTTTTTTATATTCAACTTCGCCGTTGTATGCCTTGAATAGAATAGACCCGATACGCTGCGCCAGTTTGGCTGATGTGGTAAGTATCTCAATCTCGCCGCCCTTTTCGTTAATCTTCATAATTCTTTTTAAAGGATTGTAGTTCTTCGCGCGTTCATCCTCATTACGAATAAGATTCATAATTTCTTGTTTGTGCTCTTTCAGGAAATCACCCTTCAAAGTCACGACACCGTTCGGGACGTTTTCCTTTGTCTTCTTACATGCCGGGCAGGTTACCCAGTTGATATCTTTCAATTTCTTTTTCTGTTCGTAAAGCTTGGCATCGAGGAACCATTTTTTATTGTGATAAACGGCCGTGCAATCCTTACAAATGGAGACATCCACCAGTCCTTTTCCCTTTGGTGGCAAATATGGATCGTTCTCTGAATAGACTTTATCCCTGGTATGTTTTCCAACCTCTCTTGGCACTTTCATTCTCTTGTTTTTCTCCTTTCATAAGACCTTATTAGATTTCCCGCAGGTATTTACGGCGAATTATTCCGGGTTTTATAACCTGCTGGTGGCTTTCACAATTTCTCTAACTAACCTTTACTGGAATTTTCTTTATTTTTGATTTTTCTGATTTTGGCAAGATAATCTCCAGGATTCCTTTCTTATATTCCGCTTTTACCTGTTCGAATTTTACCGATACCGGTAACCCGACAGACCTGGAAAAACTCCCGTAGCTCCTTTCTATAAAGTGATAATTCTTTCCCTTATCTTCCTTTTCGGATTTCTTTTCGCCTTTAATCGTTAAAGTATCGCCGCTGATCGAGATGTCAATATCTTTTGGTTCAATTCCAGGTACTTCTACCTTTACGAGGATGTTTTCTTCTGTTTCTGAGACATCCAGAGGAGGTACCAAGCCCATTCCTGCGGCGGCTCCTCTTCTTGTAAAGCCCTCAAAAAGTTTATTCATCTCGTCCCTGAACGAACCCAAAACAGGTAAGTATGGCCATTTCATCATTTCGGATGACATATAATTTTCCTCCTCTAAAATAGAATTTAAGAAATTTTTTTAACTGTCCCGATCTTCTCAGGGTCAAGGATGAACTGTTTTCTCATTTTTAGAGCATGTGACATTTTCAATTACCTCCGTGTGTATTTTATATTAAGATTTCTAATTTAAGCAATTGTGAACAAAGCAGAACAAATCAATGTTCCCAGTGATAGTAACGGTGCGTGTTGTATGTACGCACCAAGTTGGGTGACAAATTGGGGACACATCCCATTTTTTATAAACTTGCGAAATGCAACAGATACTACTTAAAACTTTGCAGCCACATTAAAGAATTTTTTAGATCGGAAACCTTACATATATTCAACATTTTTACCGCTAATCTTATTATTTCTGACAAACTCACCTGTTTAGAGATTATAATCCCAAAATGTTCACGTCGTTCTTCATATAACTCTTCTGTTAATGGCACAAAATGTCTTGCGTTAAACGTTAAAAAGGTTCTTTCGTTTTCAATAGCGTAACATAACTGTTCCTCGTCTGACTTGCCCCTCATCCCAACTTCATGAGTGCTTACGACATCGTATCCTCTACTCCTGAGCACCTATGAGAAACATCTTCATCCAGATATAGCTTTATTTCAGCCATGGCGAGCCTTTATACTTTTTTCTCATATATTCCTCACTATTTTCTTCTATGAAGCGGTCAATCTCTTCTTTATTATCGTAATAATAGGAAAGGGCATCATGTACTTGGGCATGGGTTATATGTGGATACATAGCCACAATCTCATCGGCATTTTTTCCTGCATTCTCATATTCCGCTATTAATCTGACAGAGATACTTGTTCCTTTTATAATTGGTTCACCACCACATATTTTAATATCTTTTGTAATATAGGAATGAACCTTTTCTTTAAAAGACTTTGTTGACATATAATCTCCTCCTTACTAGAGAAATGTAGGATGGGTTGAGCGAAGCGAACCCATCTAAATTGGATAGAACCAGCGCAGAGAGGCCATCATTTTCATATTTCAGCGCCTCGTTTTCTGCCGTAGGCACGAACAAATGTAAGGGCGAACGGCCGTTCTCCCACACAGCCATGCCACCCATAATGCCTTCCTTTGTGTTCCTTGTGTCTTTGTGGTGAATTTTCCTCCCCCAACATTACATAAACTTCATGGCTGCTCGTTCATTCCAGGCGGGGAATAAATCCCCGCGCCACGAGTAAAAAGGCCCGTTGGGAAAAATTCCATTTTAACGATAAACACGGTAATCAATGTCCGGAAATATATTATCCTTACCTTCTATATCAGAGAGCCATGAGGCATCGATATTGTTGGCTCGAATATCGTCATACAGCCTGGTAAAACGAAAGAGGTGTTCTTTGGTCCTTTTCACCGCATATTCAACCATCGTGCCGGTTTTCATAATAAAGGCCCAGTCGCTGCTCTGCGCGAGCAAGAGTTCCCTCGCCGCCTGGTTGAGCGCCCGATTTTTTAGAGCATTTCCGTTTGTATCCGAAAATTTTTGGGCCAATTCTACCATACGTTCAGCCGCTTTGTGAAGGTGTCTGTAAATCCAATCGTTGCTGCCGTTCAGCCAATACTCATTATACCCTTTATATCCCCAACTCGAAAGAGCTGGCGTGGAAACCTGATTAACGGGATACATTTCGAGGTATTCCATCGGGGTAATCAGCGATATGCTTTTTTGATCAAAGGCGATCTTCCTGAACAGGAAGTTGATCCAGTCAGGGCCTTCGAACCACCAGTGGCCGAAGAGTTCTGCATCGTAAGGCGCAACAATAATGGGTTTCCGATCCATGATCGAGGCGAGGTGTTCAATCTGTTTCTCACGGTTAAACATAAAATTCCCTGCGTGTTCGGCTGCTTTATCCTGCGCCCTTTCCGGCGAGTAAGGTTCTTTGTGATCTGTCTTGCCGGTAATCCGATAATATTTTATGCCAACGTTGGTACGCTTGCCGTCTCCGTGAAGATAAGGTCTGATATAGTCATAATCAAGGTCAAAGCCTACGTCGCGGTAAAAATCACGATAGGAAAAATCACCAGGATACCCTTCCTTCGAGCTCCAGACCTGTCTGGAAGATTCCATATCCCTGCCGAAGGCTGCTACGCCTGTCGGACAGTAGATAGGGGCATAGATGCCGTATTTCGGCATTGGAGAGGCGAAGAGAATTCCATGCGTTTCGGTAATAAAAAAACGAATACCGGCATCTTTGAGCAGTTGGTCTACACCAGGCTCGTAGGCGCATTCAGGCAGCCATATCCCACGCGGCTTTCGGCCAAAATGTTTTTCGTAATGTTGTACCGCAACGTTGATTTGGGCACGCATGGCATTCACATTGTTGTTCATAAGGGGCAAATAACCATGGGTAGCCCCACAGGTTATCACCTCCAGTTTGCCCATATCCTGGAATTTTTTGAAGGCATGGATGATATTTCGATGATATTTTTCTGCGTAGACGTATCTGGCATTGGTAAAATGCTTATAGTACATCTGCGCAAGGCGATTAAATGCTGGTTGATGTTTTGTCCTTTCGATCTCTTTTCCTGAAAGTTGGATCCGCTTTTCAAGATATCGGATGTAGCGGGATTGTAAAAGTTCATCGGTAAGCATCGAGATCAACGGCGGGGTCAACGACATGGTTATGCGGAAATTGATACCTTCGTCGATCAGTTTGTCAAAGACATCGATGAGCGGAATATAGGTTTCGGTAATAGCCTCAAAGAGCCAGTCTTCTTCCAGAAACTCGCGGTATTCCGGGTGGCGGACAAACGGCAGGTGCGCATGCAAGATTAATGACAGGTAGCCTTTTCCCATAGGATTATTTTTTTTCGTAAAAGTTCAGCCGACTCAAAATAAGAGCAAAAGACAACCCCCTTGCCCCCTTAAAAAAAGGGGGATTTAGGGGGTTGTTATGCGATCCCGGCGTCTCTGTGGTGAGATGAAATGTTACTAAAATCTTAAACCGCCTGAAGATTCAGGTGAAGATACTCCCTCTTTGAGTACTTCCTGCCAGTTCGCATGTGCCCTTTCAAACACCGATTCACTGATGCCGCGTCCCATAGGGATATACGCCTTTTCATAAAGCTCCTTAATGCTCATCCACTCTTCATCAACTACCTCAGAAACACCCATGCGAGGTGTCTTTACGGTATTCGATCTGGAGAGGATACGAAACGTCCCATCAGGTGCAAGGAACCCAATATCCACACAAAACGACCTGTTCGGTTCGCCAGCGTAAATATACCAATTCCGTGCGCCGCCCGTCACTTCAATATCAAAGTATTTGCGGGCATTGTAGCCATTGAAGATAATATCCGTTACGTCATAGACCCTCAATATGGTTTTTGCACCCACTGCCAGAGATACCAGTGTATTCCTAGCACTATCGATAACGTCCTGTCGTAACTCCCAATACGTAAACAACCATTCAGGGTCTCTCACCATCAGGACAATCCGGTTGTCTCCATAAGCATCCGGGAGTTCAGGGATTTGCAAGGCATATACGACCTCTTTTGTTTCAACCCTTTGTTGTGGTTCTTCCTGCTTGACGGATGGCGCTTCAGGAGTGCTTGGCCATTCGTCTTCGCCCGTAACGCCCCACTCTTGTTGGGTTGCCTGTTCTCTGGATGCGTCTACAAGGCCAAAAAATCTATCCCATATTAAGGCGATAAGTCCTGTTGTCTTCTTCCAAACTATCTCGCAAAGCGCCTTGAAAATCTCAAAGGTAAGCAGGAAGATTTCTTTAACAATATCTTTGTCCATAAAACTTAAACCCTATAAATATGATAATTATTTAAACAATTGCAAAATACAGACTTAACAAAAGCACGAAATGTTTTAAAATTATACCTGAAATAACAGCAAACGGTCAACAAAATTTAGAAGGTTGAAACTGTACAGAAGATTTTTATACGTTCTAAATCTTATATTTGGCTTGACAAAATCTTTTTGTTAAGTAATAATCGCACAGGTTTTTAATCGATAAATTTAATGGTGGAATTCTTATATGTTGCACGGTTGTAGTGCGAGATTTATCTCGCCTGGAGCGCAAAAAAGGTAATCAACAGAAATGGCGACTTGAAAGTTAAATTAGAAAGTCCCCTCTTGGGAGGGGATTTAGGGGTGGGTAAGTCGGTAACTTCGTGAGATATTCACTGAGATTTCACGACCCTTGTCCTCGTGAAGACGGGGAACGGGGAAAGGAACCCACCCCTTATATGTTATGGTGTCTATAATACATTGAAATAATATCAGAGTTAACTAGAATAGTTAACATATTAGCGGGAAGGAGTGGTTAACTCCAGTCGTCCTACGGACTCCTTCCGTTAACCACTCCTTCCCGCCCGAAAAAATTATCCATGAAAGAGCAAGGAAAGATAGAGTCAAACACCCCTTGTCACACGATGACCTAGGTTAGACTATACTCATCTTCCTTTTGCCAATTTCTGCAACCGTATGATCAATAGAATGTTCTGAAAAAAGTCCATATAAGGCCATCAACGGATAACAGAAATATCTCACGCTCTCTCTGGGCACACACACAAACACTTTTTCATGTAAGGAGACAATGTAATGGAACAAAAAATGATTTATGTCGGTATTGACTGGGCTGATGATCATCACGATATCGTTATTAC
>JANLHY010000286.1 GCA_024653795.1 Candidatus Brocadiaceae bacterium
CCTGCATTGAAACCAAACCATCCAAAAATTAAAGTGAGTGTTCCAATCACAATGTAGACCAGATTGTGACCATGGATTACATTGGGACTGCCATCGGGATTATATTTTCCATATCTGGGTCCTACCATCCAAGCCGCAATAAATGCAACCAAACCACCCATCCCATGCACCACCCCGGAACCTGCAAAATCCCTTGCCCCTACTCCAAATGGCAATGTCTGTAACCACCCTTTACCCCACATCCAGTGTCCAAATATGGGATAAAGCACTCCACACAAAAACATACTATAAATCATATATGTGTGGAATTTAAATCTTTCTGCTACAGCGCCGGTAACGATTGTACAGGCGGTCGCTGCGAACATTATCTGGAACATCCAAAGAACCGAGGTATGTACATCGTAAGAATCCCCTAATAACAAGAAACCACTATAGCCAATAAAACTATTTCCCCAAGAAAGTCCGGAAGCTAATTTCGAACCGCCAAACATGAGGGCAAAGCCAAATAACCAAAAAATGAGCGCACCGACACAAAAATTCATAAAGCTCATAGCAAGGTAATTGAGTGTGTTCTTTTTCTGAACAAAACCAGCGCCAAGGAATGTAAATCCTGCCTGCATATTAAAAACTAAAAAGGCGCTTAGAAGTGTCCATGCAAAGTTTACTGAAAATTTTAATCCCTGTATACTATCAGAATACGTATTTGAACCGCTTGGGTCTCCCGCAAATACAGCTTGCACTACGAAACCAAATAACCCACTAATTAGAATAAATATTAAAGGAATCTTCTTCAAACTCATGCCTTCATTAAAAAATGCTGATGTTGTCCTGCCCAAAAAGCAGGACAACATCAGCCGGGCAAAAATCAATGTAAGCCGCTCTATTCAGACGGCAGCCTCACCAGTCTCTTTTGTACGGATACGATAAACATTTTCTACATTAAAAACGAATATCTTTCCATCACCTATACTACCTGTCTGCGATTCGTTGATGATCGCATTAACGATCTTCTCTACATCGGAGTCCTTTACGGTAATTTCAAGCTTGATCTTTGATAAGAGATCAACCCGATATCTTCTTCCACGCCACACCTCGCTAATGCCTTTCTGACTACCATGCCCCTTTACTTCCGTAACGGTCATTCCCGGATAGCCCAATTCTGTCAAGGCATCTCTGACAATGTTAAACTTCTCTGGCCTAATTATTGCTTCAATCTTTTTCATGAACAACCTCCATCCATTGAATACTGTCTAATTACGTTAAATCACTATGAGGCCTATTACCTCTTTTTCTCCGCCTTAAGCCTTGCATATACCCATCGGCCAAGCTTGTCTGAATAGATCTTTTCACGGCCTGCATCCCGACTCATTGCCTCTTCAAGTAAAGACATCTGCTCTCTTTCTTGCTTCAAATCAATCATTGATTCTCCTACCATAGGAGCCAGAAAGTCTTGCTCAACAGGATAGCAAGGCGATCCGTGAATATGGGTATCTACGCCATCAGACTCAACAAGCTCAGACACCCTTATGCCAATCGTACGTTTCAGGGTAAAGAATATAGCAGCACCCCATGCAAATGCCCACGCCATAGCCACCCCAGTTCCAATAGCTTGAGCAAGTAATTGCCATCCCGATCCTGTAATTAAGCCACTTACTCCGCCATAGGTGCCGTCGGCAAAGATGCCTATAGCAAGCATCCCCCAAATACCATTAGCCGCATGTACAGCCACCGCGCCCAGAGGATCGTCGACTTTCATCTTGACTTCAACCAACCACACGGCGCCCCTCATTATCAAACCGGAAAGCAACCCAATTACTGCTGCAGCCCATGGTGAGACATAGGCACAAGGTGCGGTAATGGCAACTAATCCTGCCAGGGCGCCATTACAAATAAAAAGTATATCTATATAACCTGTCATGGCCCATGTCAAAAATAACATAACCGAGGCGCCTGCCGCGGCGGCGATAAATGTATTACTTGCAACTACGGACATACGTAAATCTGTTGCAGCAAGAGTGCTGCCGGCATTGAAACCAAACCAGCCAAAGGCAAGAATAAAGGTTCCTATTACCACATACACAAGGTTATGACCTGGAATTGCGTTGGGAGTACCATCAGGATTGTATTTTCCTTTTCTTGGCCCGAGTACCCATGCGCCAACAAATGCCATAATCCCACCGATCGTATGCACACAAGCACAACCCGCAAAGTCTTTTACTCCCGCGCCGAATGGAAGCGTACTTAACCAGCCGCCGCCCCACACCCAATGTCCGTATATCGGATAAATCAAGCCGCACATCAGACAACTATATATGATATACGGTACAAATTTCATTCTTTCTGCTACAGCTCCTGCAATAATCGTAACGGTTTTTGTGGCAAATACCATCTGGAAGAGCCAGAACATAATCGTTTGAACATCGTATGATCTACCGCAAAGGAAAAACCCATCCCATCCTATAAATGAGTTGCCATAATCAAGCCCGGGTACCAGTTTTGAACCGCCAAACATCAAGGCAAATCCAAAGAGATAAAAAATTATTGCCCCGAGTGTAGAATCAATAAAGCAATGTGCCATGTAACCCAGCATATTCTTTTGTCTTAAAAAACCACCCAAAAAGGCAAACCCAGCCTGCATGATAAATACTAAAAAGGCGCCTAACAACGTCCAGGTAAAATTAACTGCGTATTTTAATCCAGCAATGCTATCTGAATAAGTTTCAGCGCCACTTGGATCTCCGCCGTCAACAATCCCCGAGTTTAATGTAAATATTCCCGATGTTATCAAAAACAACCAAAAACCAATTGTTTTTTTATTAAAAATACATTTCATAAATCTATCCCTCTCCTGGCAAAATACTACCTTTTATACAAATTAATTACAATGATTAAATAAACTTTTCTTTTATATTTTCCCACCTCCTTCCAGAAATTTACAAACGAAATACTACTAAATAAAATGAGAATATGCAGTATTAAATCAAATAAAATATTTAGCAAAACTAATCCAATAGTAGCAATGCTTATTCCAATACCAACTTGAAAACAGTCTACAATAGGCTTTTGGATGTTGTTATAAAATTTATAATTCTTTTAGTACTGTGAGATACAACTTATTTTTAACATAAATAATTATATGATCTACTTACCTGTTTTAAGAATTGGTATTCTTTAATTGTCTATCGCTATTCGGTTCGTATATTTTATACATAAGACATATATGGAATTGGATTTATAATATATTTTTAAATGATAAATCCACTAATACACATTGGTTAATTTCCGCCATTAATGAATAACTTCCCAGACTTCTCTATTTCTTCTTTTCAAAAAATTGAAAAATCCTTGTTTTATCTATAAAACAATTAGTAGAAAAGCTGTTAATGAGTCCGCGTAAGGTGGACGAGATGCCATGGCAACTCACAAAAGCAAAGGCATGAGACAGATTATATGTAAACATTCGGTAAACACGTCTTACACATGTCATTCCCGCATGTTTTTAGCGGGAATCCAGACGTGTGCTGATGGGCGGTGGATTCCCGATAAAGGCATTCGGGAATGACAAACTTGTCCTCACGGAAGTGGGGAATGGGCAGTGCATAACGTCTTTACCGAATGTTTACTTCACCCAACCTACGGCTCTAGAACTAAGATATTTTAGATTTATGATTTATGATTTTAAATCGTAAATCGTTCGACTGAGCTCACGACGAAGTCTAAAATCGTTAATCGGAATTTCTTGTTACATACCAATACCATCAATGGTCGTATTACATTCCGGGCACTTCAAATTAACAATGTTGTTTTCGATAATTTGATACCCATATCTTTTGATAAGGACTTTCTTGCATTTATAGCAATACGTATTTTCTCCTCCCTCGCCGGGGACGTTACCTTCATAAACATAGCGTAAACCTACCTCAAGACCTATTTCGCGGGCCATTCTAAGCGTATCCACAGGAGTTGGTGGTTTTTCAATTAACCGATATTTTGGGTAAAAACGGCTTACATGCCAGGGAATTTCAGGACCTACACTCTTTATAAATTCTGCAATCTGTCTCAGTTCAGACTCTGAATCGTTAATTTCCGGAATGACGAGAGTGGTAATTTCTATCCAGATGCCCATCTCTTTGTAAGAGCGAATGCAGTCGAGTACATTTTCCATACGTGCTCCGCATAGCTTTTTGTACGTTTCTTTGGAGAAGCTTTTTAAATCCACGTTGGCGGCATGGAGAAACGGTTTTATGGTAGTAAGCGCCTCACGTGTTGTATATCCATTCGTTACAAATACATTCTTAAGAGACTTTTGGGTGGCTATTTTTGCTATTTCATAGGCATATTCAAAAAAAATGGTAGGTTCCGTATAGGTATAAGCAATACTCTTACAAGAGTGGCTCAAGGCATCTTCAACGATCTCTTCCGGGGCAACGTCTTTGCCCACTATCTGGTCATGATCCTTCGGCAGTTGTGATATTTCATAGTTTTGACAGTTCAGGCATCTGAAGTTGCATCCCACCGTTGCGACTGAAAAGGAGGTGGTGCCAGGATAAAAGTGATAAAGGGGTTTTTTTTCAATAGGGTCAATATTCTCTGAAATGAGTTTTCTGTAAACGAGAGAGTAGAGTACGCCACTATGATTTTCACGAACCCGGCATATGCCTTTTTTGCCATCTTCAATGACACAGTGATGACGGCAAAGATAACATTTTACTCTGTTCCCATCAAGCTTTTCAAAAAACATCGCTTCTTTCATAAATTTTATCTCTGAGTTCCAGATTTAATTCAATAAAAATGTCTTTTTAGATGCGCAGCTTTTGACAATCTTCCGACTCGTTTGGGTTAGGGTCTTAATAAAAATATTTGACAATTTTAGCAAAAAATGTAGCGCCGATTCCTTCCCCGATCCAGGTCGAGGACAGGTGTGGTCGGCTAAGGGCGGGGGATAAACCACCCGCGCTACACATTCCGATTTATTCGGGTTATGGTTATGTTATTTGAAATTAATTTTACAGTTTTTTATGTGCTCTAGCAAGTGTTTTATCTAAACTTTAGCCCGACCTTCGCAATTCGAGGGGTGTATAAGCCGCTAAGCCAGCAAATACAAGGGGTCACCTAAAAAGGTCGGCACTACAGACTGGTTTGTCCGGAGGCATAAACCTTGGGCGGTGGTTGTTCCGGAAGCGACAATCCCAGTTGAGATAAAAGGAGAGAAACATCCTTTTCCGGTTGGGTATAGCGGCTCATGACAATGTGACGGCCATCTGTGGTTGGTAAATGGATATCAATCATTTGAATCGTCGAGAGTTTTTTTAAGATGGCATCCGATGTGAGACCTGCGGCTCGTCCCCGTGCAAGGTTTCGCAAAGTTGTGTGGAGACAATAAGCCAGAAAGGAAACAAAAA
>JANLHY010000291.1 GCA_024653795.1 Candidatus Brocadiaceae bacterium
CAGCGTAAGGCAGCAGTAGCATCTAAGATAACCGGACGACTTGAATGGCTAGGGGTAGAAGAAGGAAGCAAGGTGAAGAAGGGACAGGTAATTGCCAAGCTGGAAGGTGAAGATGCGGCGGCTGCGCGTGATCAGGCAATAGCAAATCTGGACAATGCTATGTTCAATTTAGATATGACAAAGGCAGAAATGAACGACGCCACACTGCATTATAACCGTCAAAAGGAACTTCTTTCGCAAGGAGTCGTGCCGCAATCTGAACTCGACATTGCCGAGGCGCGTTATAAAAGGGCAAAGGCTGCGGTAGCCGCAGCAGAATCAGCCATAAATGCTTATAAGGCAGCGGTGCATTTTGCCAGAATTTCTTTGAGATATACGTTCATCCGTGCACCCTTTGATGCGGTTGTACTAACCAAAAACGCCGATGTTGGCGACATCGTTGCACCACTGGGGGCTGCCGCTACTGCCAGAGCCGCTGTCGTAACCATTGCTGATATGGACTCTCTTCTTGTGGAGGCAGATGTTTCAGAATCAAATTTACAAAAAGTAAAAATAGGTCAGCCGTGTGAAATGCAACTGGACGCCCTTCCCGAAAACCGCTTCCGCGGTATGGTACATATAATCGTTCCTACGGCTGACCGCAGCAAGGCATCGGTCATGGTAAAGGTTAAATTTTTAGATAAGGATGATCGTATCCTCCCCGAGATGAGCGCCAAGGTTGCCTTTCTTGAAAGGGCTGTCACTCTGGAGGAACAAAAACCGAAGACTGCCTTGAACAGCAATGCAATCATAATGCACAACAATACCAGGTTTGTTTTCCTTGTAAATGAAAATCGTGTGTATAAAACCCCTTTAACCACAGGCTCACGGATTGGCGACATGACAGAGGTATTAGGCGGCGTCAAATCGGGAGACAAGGTGGTAGTGAATCCACCGAAAAATCTCAGGGATGGTATGAGAATTAAGGCTAAAACGATTGAACCAGCTAAGCGCTAAAGAGGATCTGGAGGGTGCGGGATTTAAGGTGATCAGGTTTACAGATGAGGAAGTATTGAAGAATATGAACGGTGTTATAGAGAGAATAGAAAGGGTGGTGGAAGAGACGGAGATGTCCAGTCCACCCCCTGCACTTTTCCACCCCCTGCACCCCCGCCAGCGGGGGACAGTTACCCCTGCATCCCCACAAGCAGGGGACAAAGGAGGTTATAAAATTGTCAGAAAAACACAACCCCTTGAATCGTTCGACTGAGCGTTCGTCTGATCTCACGCCGAAGACCCAGGCTGGTTCAATCTTGCAGATTGAACCGAAAGGTTTGAATGGAATCAGGAACTTTGAACAATGCACGAGCCGTGAAAATGCCAAATGTTTCGGTTCAATCGTGGACGATTGAACCAGCTAAAGAGAAATAGGAATTGTTGTAACAATTTAGTTCTTTGAAAAAATCTTGATGAAAACAATTTCAAACAAGTTTATTACACACCCCTACCCCTCTCAAGAGAGGAATTTAAGAAGTCCCCTCTTGGGAGGGGATTGAGGGGTGGGTAAAAAATAAAACTTGTCCTCGTGTAAACGGGGAGCCGTTGGGTTTTAAAAGACAAAACCCAGCCTTATTTGATGTATAGGAATTTTCATTTTATTTAAGCGGGTTTCGTGTCCATAACTAATATGGTAAATAGTCTATGGAAGACCTCCCCTTCATCGTTCGACTGAGCGCTCACGACGAAGTCCCCTCCTTGCAAAGGAGGGGAATTAGGGGTGGTTATAAGTTCACGACATTGCCCATCAAGAAAGGAAATGCCCCCTCACCGAACCTCTCCCACACAGGGGAGAGGAATTTCTCCCTCCCTTGATGGGAGGGATTAAGGGAGGGTGTTAGGTGTTTTCATGATCATTTGCATAACATTGTTTCGGAATTTCTGGTTTGAAATTTCTATACATGAACAATAATGACGGACATAAAACAACCAATTGTTGAAATAAGAAATCTCTCAAAATCTTATCGCCGCGGGATTCAGGTCATACCAGTCCTGGAGAATATCAATTTTGATATACCGGAAGGCGA
>JANLHY010000313.1 GCA_024653795.1 Candidatus Brocadiaceae bacterium
GATATAGAGGCTTATTATCTATCTCTCACAGAAAAAGAGAATAAAGAAGACAAAGAATGGACTGAGATAGTGGCAGAAAGTGCAAAAAGGACATGGGATGACTGATTATCCAAAAAGAGGAGAGATATATTTAGTTAATCTGCCATCAAAGCCAAAGGATGTTAAGAATCGTCCTGCCTTGGTAGTCTCTTTAGATATTCGGAATAAGTTAGCTAATGATATAATTGTCGTTCCTTTGTCTACAAACTTAAGACCCTCTCCTACTCAAGAAAAAAAGAGAAGTGTCAGACCTTGAAAATAGAAAGGGCAAAATGGATCAAATCTTTATTGTTGACAAATCCGCTTCGAGTCTTTTGATAATCTGAGAAAGATGCTTGTCCCTTTTCAGTTTTTCTCGTAATCGTTTTCTCCCCCATCTTTTATTCCTCACAAAATATTTCTTTGTTTTAAATAACCCATATCATCCATTAGTTTATTATATGAAACAAACGGAATTTGAGGCTTAATTTTTTCAATTAGTTTACTGCCATTTCGGTTTATGTAAGCCCTAAGTTGCTTAGGGGGAAAGTCGGGGTCGAATCTTTTTTCTTGACAAATTTGCTTCAATTCTTTCAATAATTCTTAATAGACTTTTATCCATTTTTAGTTTTTCTCGTAATCGTTTCCTTTAAAGTTATTTAAATCTGAAATAGTTGTTTCTGTCCGAAGGCATTTTCGAAATGCTGTCCCCAATTGATGCCGCACAGTGGTTCTTCTGTTATATCCGGATTTTTGCAGCCACATACATAGGCATGAATTCCAAAGGCTTTTGCCCATTTTGAAATTTGTTCGTAGGCGTGTTTCCTATAAGCCACATCTAAGGCAATAACACGGGATTGCTCGGCCAGCAAATGAATCGACTTAGCATTCTGATAATGCTCCATGATTTTTGGCTTAGGAAGGGGGTCAGGCTTAGGAAGGGGGTCACACCTTGATTATAGGCGTGCCCAGCAAAGGGCAGTGAACTCTAACGGGTGAAAGTCCCGTCATGGTAAAAGCCGGAAGCCATGTAGCTTGGATGGCAGGG
>JANLHY010000330.1 GCA_024653795.1 Candidatus Brocadiaceae bacterium
GCGTGCCTTGAAGTATGGAATACCTAAGTGATTGAAAATATCACCTGTGCGAGCCTAATCCTTGTACAGAAGTCTGTGCCTATATCCATACAATGGAGCAATCCGTATGGGTAGAAAGATAGCGTATCATCCTTCGGCAAGCTCAGGACGAGGTGAGATGACGGAGTTACGAGGTATAGATGACCTTTTGGGGTGTGTGAATATGGCGTGTTAATTCGTGCCAACTGCCGTGACTCAGTGAAGCGCAGGCAAAGTTCCTTGTCGGAGATGGACAAATCGGTTAGCTAAGAACGTCTCTGGATAATGCGTTTGAACACACATCACGAAGGGAAAAGGGGTAATCCATATTACCGGGGGAGGACTTACATCTTGGGAAGAAATTCCCCCCGATAGCTTCAGTCGGGGGTATAAGGGAAAACCGAAGTCCGAGTTGTATGAGATGGTGATAGACGACTGACTCTCACAAGTCTATCTTGAAAGTCGTCAGCATTGCTCATAATAGCTCCTGCCGTATCAGGAGTAAAGGGGCATAACCGTAGTGGAGTTGATGAAAGAAGGAGGCTGAATACGTTCACAGTGGAAAGACATTCGTGGCACAAGCACGTAGTACCAAGAGCCTTTCTTGGAGTGTCTGTGACAGGAAGCATCCGTACACTGGAAACACGATTGCTAAGTTTGCTATCCGTAATCAATCAAGAGGAACATATCGAGAGATGTTAAAGTATCATTCGTTAAGAGATAAGGTGTTTAGTCTGAAAAACCTTTATGCTGCTTTTAAACACGTAAAGCAGAATAAAGGGAAGGCTGGTCTCGACCGGGTGAGTATCAAGCAGTTTGAAAGTGACCTTGAGAATAGCATACAAAATATTCACAAGGAACTGAAAACTGAAATCTACCAACCCTCGCCAGTCCTGCGGGTATACATACCCAAAGGCAGGAGTCATGGAAGACGGCATCCTGCATAAGACAACCAAAGGCACTCCGCAAGGAGGTTCTCAGGTAAGAGAGCCGAAATGTGCATAAGCTGCACAAGAGATGGAGGCAGGCCCTCCAAAGCCGGCCTGCAGGGGCAGGCTTTAAACAACCATCCTGAAGTATCATTTGAGAGGTACGCAGATGATACGCTTGTGCACTGTAAAACAGAGCAACAGGCAAAACTTATGCAACAAACGATGGAAAAGCGCTTAGCCCAATGCAAACTGGAACTGCATCCTGAAAAGACACGGATAGTGTACTGCAAGGATGAAGACAGAAGAAAAGAGAATCCCATAGAGAGCTTTGACTTTCTTGGCTACACATTCAGGCCACGTAGGGCAAAGAACAAGCATGGGAAATATTTCATATCGTTTCTTC
>JANLHY010000331.1 GCA_024653795.1 Candidatus Brocadiaceae bacterium
AGATGGGAGGGGCAAGGGGAGGGTGATTAGCTTTTTCCTTCACCCCCACCTGGCCTCCCCCATCAAGGGGGAGGAACTCATTGTTTGAATTTCCTTAACATTAAGTTAGGCCTTCGGCAACTTTTCCTGGATACTGCGCATAGGGGTTGAAGATTTTCAACCCCTACATCGAAACATTGAAATTCCTTAACGTCAAGTTAGAAAGTCCCCTCTTGGGAGGGGATTTAGGGGGTGGGTAAGTCGGTAATTCGTGAAATATTCACTGAGATTTCACGACCCTTGTCCTCGTGAAAACGGGGAAAGGGACCCACCCCATAAGCGCTAAGTTGTTTTTGATATTTTTTACATGGAGTCCAATATCGAATATCGAAGGATAAGAAAACTTCATAATTCGAAATTCCTTGTTCGATATTCGTTATTCAATACACGGTTAAATTGATCCGTCATTTTATTTATGCCTGCCTGTGCGTCCCCGCACGCAGACAGGCGGGTCATACGATGTAGGATATAGAGAATCCCCCTTTGTTAAGGGGGACTGCGTAGGAATAACTTGATGTAGCGCCGACTCTTGTGGTCGGCTCATGGCGGGGGATGAACCCCCGCGCTACGCACTCCGGTTTATTCGGGTTAGGAGGCATATCGAAAAATAGAATTATCGTGTTTCGTGGCGTCCTGAGGGACATGTGTATACCCTTTAGATAAAGGGGGCATTTTTTAGAATAGGAGGATTTTTGTATGCGTAGTAAATGGTGTAAGTATGTTTTATCGTCAGCAGTGGTGGTGTGTGGTATATACGCTGGTAGTATGAAACAAGGTGTGTTTGCCCGGGAGTCTGCACAACCCGGGGAGATTGCAGAAGGAGAGATGGAGGATTTAAAGTGGCAGTTGAAGCAGATGGAAGAGGGTATTAAGAGGCAACAAGAGCAGATACAGGCTATAAATAATCGCTTAAATGCCATGAATGCCAGTGTTGAGGATGTCAAAAAAATTGGATCAACTGCAAAAGAGCCGGATGATTTCCGGGTTTATTGGAAGGAAGGACTTAATTTTGATTCTATAAACAAAAACTTTAAGCTTAAAATTGGCGGCAGAATTCAGCAGGATTGGGGGTGGTTCACGGAGGATAACGAAATAAAAGACACTATAGGCGATCAAGTGGATGGCGCAGAATTTCGCAGGGCCCGAATTTATCTCTCAGGCACAATTTACAAAAATATTGACTTCAAGATGGAGTATGATTTTGCAGGCGGCGGGAGACCTAGTTTTACCGATGTCTTTGTGGAATTGAAAGAAATCCCTGTTGCAGGAAATTTTAAGGTAGGGCACTTTAAAGAACCTTTTAGCTTAGAAGAACTAACCTCAAGTAATTATATTACCTTTATGGAGCGTTCCCTGCCGAATGTTTTTGCCCCTGCAAGAAATACTGGAATGATGCTTCATAATACCTTGGCTGATAAACGAATGACATGGGCTGCAGGTGTCTTCCGTAATGCAAACGATTTTGGCGACAGTGAAGGAAATGAAAGCACAGAAGGGGGTTATAGTTTTAGCGGAAGGCTGACTGGATTGCCATGGTACGAAGAAGATGGGAGAAAGCTCTTACACACTGGTATCGGCTATAGTTACCAGAATGCCTTTCAGAACGAGATTCGTTATAGGCAAACACCAGAAATGCATATGGCAGATATATTTGTTGATACGGGCGCTATTAAGGGTGCTGAAGCGACACATCTTTTTGGCCCTGAATTGGCCCTTGTGTATGGTCCGCTTTCACTTCAGACAGAATACATATTTGCAAATGTTGATCTTGAAGATGGTGGCGGTTCAGACCCGGATTTTTCTGGATTTTACGTTTATGGGAGTTATTTCCTGACAGGAGAAAATAGGAGATATAGCACGAAAAGTGGTAGTTTTGATATGGTCAAACCGAAGAAAAATTTTAAATGGGGCGAGAGCATAGGCGCAATTGAGCTTGCAGCACGCTATTCTGCTCTCGATTTAGCAGATGAAGATATTCGCGGAGGGCGGCTTCAGGATACGACAGTGGGAGTAAATTGGCACCTAAATCCCAATATGCGGATAATGTTGAACTATGTCCACTCCGAAGCTGATGTCATCGGCGAAGATGGAAGCGCAGACCTTGCTGGAATGAGATTTAATATATTTTTCTAGCACAAAATTAATTCGATTTCTGTTGTAAATTTGGTAAAATATAAACCCCTTATATAGGGAGAAGGAGAAAGTTGTTATGCTAAAAAACACATGGCTGTTGATACCCATTTTGTCTTTCGGTATTTCCGGCATAATCTCGGCAGGCGAATCAGTTGCAGTTGATTCAAAGATTAAACAGTATACCAAGGTGGGCGGGGTTGCCGGAAACCTGAATAGCATAGGTTCAGATACGATGAATAACCTCACGACCTACTGGGCTGAGGGCTTTAACAAGGCATATCCAAATGTTAAAATCCAGATAGAAGGAAAGGGGTCTACCACTGCACCGCCTTCATTAATTTCAGGCACATCACAATTGGGCCCTATGAGCAGGGCGATAAAACCAACAGAGATAGACGCATTTGAGAAAAAATACGGCTATAAACCCACAGAGATAAAAACAGCCCTTGACGCCCTGGCTGTTTATGTGAATAAGGACAATCAGATAAAAGGATTAAGTTTACCACAGGTAGACGCAATTTTTTCAAACACCAGAAAGGGCGGTTCCAAAGCAGATATCAAAACATGGGGAGAACTTGGATTAACAGGGGATTGGGCAAACAGGCCGATGAGTCTTTACGGCCGTAACTCTGCATCAGGGACGTACGGTTTTTTCAAGGAACACGCACTTTATAAGGGCGATTACAAGAGTACGGTAAAAGAACAGCCTGGGTCCGCCTCCGTAGTACAAGGCGTAACAGAAGACAGATATGGGATAGGATACAGCGGTATAGGATACAAGACGTCGGGCGTGCGCCCTGTGGCGCTTTCCTTTAAAGATGGAGAGACATATAAGGAGGCGGAAATGGAAAATGTATTGAACGGCTCATATCCGCTTGCCCGATTCCTCTATGTATATATCAATAAGAAACCGGGACAGCCGCTCGATCCGATGGTCAGGGAATTTATAAAATTCATCTTGAGCAGAGAAGGCCAGGAAGTAGTCATAAAGGATGGGTTCATGCCTTTACCTGCATCTGTGGTTGATGCGGAATTCAAGAAAATAGAATAATACATGAAGGGTTTGAAAAAGAGAAGAAACACAGATAAGGCCGCACACTGGGTGATAACACTCGGTGGCGCGGCCACAATTTTTGTTATCCTTGCATTATTTGTATTTATCTTTATTGAGGTATACCCGCTTTTCAAGGGCGCAAAGGTAATAAAGCATGGTACTTTCCCGCTTCATGGCGAGGCGGTCTCCATTGGAGTTGATGAGCATCAGGAAGTGGCGTATGTCATTTATAATAACGGCAGTATAGAGTTTATTGCTTTAACGAATGGCAAGGTCTTGAAATCCTTTACTATAGAAGGACTGAAAAACCCATCCAGTGTGTTGCAGAGGAAGATAACCTGCGTCAGCAAGGATAATAATCGTCTGGTTCTTGGAACTGACGATGGAAGGATATTAACCGTCTCCATCCATTTTCTGGAATTATTTGAAAATGGGAAAAGGATCATTTCCCCGGAAATATCTGAAGGAGAGTCTGTCTGGAGTAACGACAAAGGAGAGGGCAACTTTTGTATCACGTCAAAGGGAAATGAAAACAAGACAGTTACCGTCGTTTGTACAAAGAGCGGCAAATTAGTCCTCCTTTCGGAAGAAACTATAAGCACGCTTCCTGGCGGAACTGAAACGAAGAAAATTATAAAGGATATTACTGGGCTTATTGGAATCCGGGAATTAGAAAACAAATTAGAGGTAACGGTGATAGCGTTAGATAGTTTCGTGGAAAACCTCTATGTGGGAACGTCTTCAGGAGATATATTCCATATTAATGTGAGAGAAAGCGAAAATCCTTTTTTGCGCGAAAGGGTGAAGGCTTCGGATGCGGCCATTACTGCCTTAGGCTTTTTGCTTGGTGCCGTTTCGCTCGTGGTTGGCGATAACGGCGGGGGTGTAAATACGTGGATGCAGGTGAGGGATGAATTGTCAACTTTTGGATGGTCTCTTAAAAAGATTCACGTCCTGGAATCCCACAATGCCCCTGTGACAGCAGTCACCACCTCTCTAAGGGACAAAGGTTTTGTAACTGCTGCATCCAACGGAACCATTCACCTCAATCACTCGACTTCTGAACAGACACTTTTACACCTCGAAACGAAATCCCTTCCAACTGCGGTCTCCTTCTCTCCAAAGGCAAATGGCGTCTTTGTATCGGACAGGAATGGAATCTTATTTCAATGGGGTATTTCAAATCCCCATCCGGAGGTTACCCTTAAGATCTTATTTGGTTCAGTATGGTATGAAGGGTATGAAACACCTGAATTTATCTGGCAATCTACAGGAGGAACAGACGATTTTGAACCGAAGCTGAGCCTTGTGCCGTTAATCTTCGGCACTATTAAGGGTACCTTGTATGCCATGCTTATTGCGGTGCCTATCGGCATTTTTGCAGCGCTCTACACATCTCAATTCCTCCACAATTCTTTAAAAATAATAATAAAGCCCGTTATTGAAATTATGGCTGCCCTCCCGAGTGTTATTTTGGGATTTATTGCGGGTTTATGGCTCGCTCCGCTCATAGAGAGGATATTTCCAGCGCTTGTGATTATGCCGTTTTTAATAACCCTTTCCATAGTCGCAGCGCTTTTTGCCTGGAAGATATTGCCCGTCTTTGGAAAAGGTCTATATAAATATGGCATAGAGGCGCTGTTTCTAATACCCTTTGTGATTTTGGCTGTGTATGTGTCCATCATGCTCGGAGGTTCATTTGAATCATTATTTTTTAGAGGGGATTACAGAGACTGGCTCTTCAATATCCTGGGGTTACAATACGATCAGAGAAATGCGGTTGTCGTTGGCTTTGCAATGGGTTTTGCTATTATACCGCTTATCTTTACCCTATCAGAAGATGCCATGAGTAATGTCCCTGGCAGCCTTAAATCTGCCTCGCTTGCGCTTGGAGCAACCCCCTGGCAGACGGCCGTAAGGATCGTGCTGCCAGCCGCAAGCCCCGGCATCTTTTCGGCTATTATGATTGGTTTTGGGAGGGCAGTGGGTGAAACGATGATTGTGCTCATGGCTACGGGTAACACACCCATCATGGACTGGAACTTATTCAATGGTTTTCGTGCTCTTTCTGCAAATATAGCCGTAGAGATTCCGGAAGCGCCGTTTGGGGGCACACTCTACCGAGTGCTTTTCCTGGCGGCACTTCTCCTTTTTGTAACTACCTTTATTGTCAATACCGCTGCGGAACTGGTAAGACAAAAAATGAGAGTGAGGTATAGTAAACTTTGAAAAAGTTTTTTAGGACAGGACAACCTTATATATGGTTAACCGCCGGGACGCTCACCATTTGCCTTTTGATGATCTGCGGATTGATCGTACTCATTATGGCGAATGGATTTGGCATGTTTTGGCCCCGCAAGGTTGTCAAACTAACACTACAGGATAATACTACCGTCTTGGGGGAAATTATGAAAAGGGAGTCTATTCCGTACCAGCAGGATTCATACAGAATGAATATGAAGGTCGGTAACAGGGATGTGTATGGCCTGGACTTCAGGTGGATAGACGATAGTGATATTGTTTCGCAGGAATATCCTGTAACAGCGCTTGCTTTAGAAAGACGTGAGTGGGGCAATATGTATGGTTTCCTGAAAGGGCTGAAACAGGGAGACGATGTTAAGTCGATAAGTAAGGAAGAGCTTGCTGTACTGGTTAAGGAAAATAAAGCGCTTTTCAGAAAAATAAGGCGCATCGGAAAAAAGGAAATCGGCGATATTAATTATAAAATGGAAAAATGCCGTCTTGAATTAAAACGTTTAGCCTTATTGCAATATTCAGAAAAAGTTCAAGAAAGAATTTTTAAAGCAGAATTAAAGATGGGTAGTCTTGAAAAAGAGTTTCTTGAAAAGGAAGAGACGCTTCAACACCTCTATACAACAGCGCGTGAGAAAGAGGCAGTTCTCGTTCTTGCCGATAATCGGGAAAAGATACTGCCTGTTTTTCAAATAGTCCGTCTTTACGCCCCTAATGAAATAGGTGTATTTACAAAAACCGGTTTTTATATAGCTAAAGTCTGGGAATTCATTTCAGGCGAACCCAGGGAGGCAAATACCGAAGGTGGGATATTCCCCGCCATTTTTGGGACGGTTATGATGGTTTTGATTATGAGTATTGCCGTTGTCCCGCTCGGTGTGATAACAGCCGTATATTTGAGGGAGTATTCAAGTGACAACATTATTGCGCGAATTGTAAGAATATCGGTAAGCAACCTCGCGGGCGTTCCTTCTATCGTATTCGGGATTTTTGGACTGGGTTTTTTCATCTATTTTATCGGAGGGGGTATTGATAAACTGTTTTTTTCTGAGGCATTACCCACCCCTACCTATGGAACAGGCGGCATATTATGGGCATCACTTACCCTAGCTCTTTTGACAGTGCCCGTAGTTGTAGTTGCGACTGAAGAGGGACTGTCTTCCGTACCCATATCCATAAGGGAAGCCGCTTACGCACTCGGGGCGACCAAATTTGAAACACTCTGGAAGGTGGTTCTCCCACAGGCAACACCGGGAATACTTACGGGCGCTATTTTAGCCATGTCAAGGGCGGTAGGTGAGGTTGCGCCATTGATGATCACAGGTGTTGTAAAGCTTGCGCCTTCACTGCCGATAGACGGCCATTTTCCCTTTATACATCTGGAAAGAAAATTCATGCACCTGGGATTTCATATATACGATGTTGGTTTCCAGTCCCCAAATGTGGAGGCTGCTATTCCCATGGTCTATACCACTACCCTTGTCTTACTTTTTACTGTACTGGTATTGAATCTTACCGCTATCCTGGTGCGGAATAAACTGAAGAGGTGGTACAGCTCTACATCATTATAAGCATGAATATTTCTAGCCCGATAGTTACTATTGTGAATTTAAGCCTTTATTACGGTAAAACGAAGGCTTTGACGAAGATCAATTTGGATATTGCAGAAAAAAAGATTACCTCTTTTATCGGTCCGTCTGGATGCGGAAAGTCGACGTTGATCAGGTGCTTGAACCGTATGAATGACCTTATAGAAGGGGTGACGATAGAAGGAAATATTATGATAGATGGCAGGGATATATATGACCCTTCTATTGATGTTACGGAGATCAGGAGGAAGGTTGGCATGGTGTTCCAAAAACCGAATCCCTTTCCGAAAAGCATTTACGAAAATGTAGTATATGGGCCGCGCGTGCTCGGTATTAACAGAAAAACTACTTTGGATGAACTCTGTGAAAAGTCACTGAGAAGGGCTGCACTGTGGGATGAGGTAAAGGAGAGGCTTCACAAAAATGCCCTCGATCTTTCCGGCGGCCAACAGCAGCGTCTCTGCATTGCGCGGGCGATAGTCATGGAGCCTGAAATAGTCCTTTTGGATGAGCCATGTTCCTCCTTAGACCCTATTGCCACAGCAAAGATAGAAGACATGCTGGTCGAACTCAAAAAAGATTATACCGTCATTATTGTCACACACAATATGCAGCAGGCGGCAAGGACATCAGATTATACGGGTTTCTTCATGCTCGGCGAGCTTGTGGAGTTTAATATTACCACGGAGCTATTTACAAACCCGAGGGTACAACAGACAGAAGACTATATAACGGGGAGATTTGGATAAATCTACGGAAATACCAAATTACAAATTTCAAATAAAATCGTAACAGTTCAGCCCACCGCAAAGGCGCAAAGAGCGCAAAGAAAAAACTTTAAATAAGAGAAAATACTTCACAGAAGGATTATCTTCTATAACAAAATCACAAAGTTTTTTAAAAATATTTATCTGTACAGACGACCCGCCGGGTCGTCTCTACATCTGGCTAAAAAATACTACCTTTGCGCTCTTTGCGCCTTTGCGGTGAACTATTACATAAATATGAATGAACAAAATGAAAAATTGTTTGGAGTTTGATGTTTTGGTTTTGGAATTTAAGCTTTAAGCGGGAGGATGTCATGACGCGTGAGGTTTATCACAAGGCGCTGAAGGATCTTCAGGATGAAGTGTTGAAGATGGGAGAGATGGTGGCAGATGCTATAAGGAAAACGGTGGAGGCGCTTCGGAAAAAGGATATAAATACATCCAAAGAAATCATAAAGAACGACCTTCTTATAAACAAAAAACGGTTTGAT
>JANLHY010000342.1 GCA_024653795.1 Candidatus Brocadiaceae bacterium
TGGATACATACCTGTTTGCATTTGTTTGCATACAAATATTACTAAATCAGTATATCAGTCCTTCACTAACTGTCAAGGATAAAAAAACTTTCCTTTTTCATCACTAGTTCTGGTACAATAATTCAAATTTAAAATTGAAAGATATTAACAAGTGAACATGTCCGGTTTTGACATCTTGAACAATTAAGGTAGAAAACAAAATGAAAATATTGATTGTAGGAAGCGGAGGAAGGGAACATGCCCTTGCATGGAAGATTGCACAATCGCCAATGGTAAAGAAGATATTCTGTACGCCGGGAAATCCGGGAATTGCGGAGGTTGCAGAATGCGTGAATATCGAGGCAGAAAATGTAGATGGCCTTTATAATTTTGCAATGAAGCAAAAAATCGATTTAACTGTTGTTGGTCCTGAAGATGCACTGGCAGCCGGTATCGTCGATAAGTTCAGAGATGGGCATCTGCATATATTTGGCCCTAGCAAACGGGCATCGATCCTCGAAGGAAGCAAGGTATTTGCAAAGACCCTTATGAGAAAACACGGCATTCCCACGGCTGACTTTAAAACCTTTGATGATTTGAAACAGGCAAAAAAACATATTGCAACGTGTGATTTTCCTCTGGTTATTAAGGCAGATGGGTTGGCTAAGGGTAAAGGTGTGTTTGTATGTAAGACGTTGGAAGATGCCGATAAACACATAGATGATATTATGAAAGAAAAAATCTTCGGATATGCGGGAAATAAGATCGTCATTGAAGAGTTTCTTTCGGGAGAAGAAGTCTCGATTCTTGCAATTACAGACGGGAAGACGATCGTTCCGCTCGCATCTGCACAAGACCACAAGGCAGTTTACGACGGGGATAAGGGACCCAATACCGGTGGTATGGGGGCATACTCGCCGGTATCGTTAATTACAGAGGACATGCAATTTTCGATAGAGGAAAATATCCTTGTACCCATTGTCCATGCCATGAAAAAGGAGAATCGACCTTATCGAGGCGTTATTTATGCCGGATTAATGGTTACAAGCGCCGGCCCGAAGGTGCTTGAGTTTAATGCAAGATTTGGTGATCCGGAAACACAGGTCATTCTCATGAGGATGAAGAGTGATTTGGTCCCCCTCCTTTTGACAACTGCAAAAAATAATTTAGAGGATGTGGAAGTTGAGTGGCATGATTGTGCCTCGATTTGTGTTGTCATAGCTTCTAAGGATTATCCCGATAAATATGAAAAGGGATTGCCCATTTCAGGGCTTGAAGCGCTGAAGGGCTTAGACAATGTCCAGGTTTTTCATGCGGGGACTTCTCTTAAAGATGGGAAGGTTGTAACCAGCGGTGGGCGTGTTTTGGGCGTCACTACAGTGGGAAAAGATTTACGGGAGGCTCAAAAGAATGTTTATGAGGCAATTCAAAAGGTATCGTTTAATGGGGCGCACTATAGAAGAGATATTGGAGCAAAGGCCATTTATCGGAAGAATTAGTGGTTATCCAGCCTTTACAAGAACATTGTGTAAGATCGGATACAGAAAATACTTGTAGGCGCTTATCAAAAATATTTTGACATTCTTAGCAAAAAACGTAGCGCCGATCCCTTGTGGTCGGCATTTGGCGGGGGATAAACCACCCGCGCTACGCATTCCGACTCGTTTGGGTTAGGGAAATGATGTATAATTATAAAAAATATGTTCATAATTTCATCAGTTTTTTGTATATAATATTTCTTTGCACTGCGATAGGTCATGTTTTGTCCTTATCGTTTGCAGGTGAAAAGGACAAGATATTTTGGGATAAAAAGTACGAAACGGAGGCTTATATCTTTGGTAAAGAACCAGTCGGATTTTTAAGGGATCATATCGATCTCCTGCCCCGAGGAAAGGCGCTGGATATTGCAATGGGAGAGGGACGTAATGCCGTATTCCTGGCAAAAAACGGGTTTACTGTAGATGGTTGTGACATTTCGGAAATAGCTGTCAAAAAAGCCCTGGATCTGGCAAAAGAGAATAATGTTAAGGTACGTGCCTTTGTCGCCGATTTGGAGACTTACAAATTACCTCAGAATACCTACGATGTGATTGCATGTTTTTATTATCTTCAGCGCGACCTTGTTCCTCAAATGAAAGAGGCGCTGAAACCTGGCGGAATGATTATCTATGAGACATACACTATTGAGAACCGGGAACGGGGGTTTGAAGGGCCAAAAAACAAGGATTACTTATTAAAACCCAACGAACTTTTGGACTTATTCAAAGACTTTAAAATTATTTATTATCGGGAACTTGTTTTGAATAACAAAAAGGCTATTGCGAGCCTGATTGCAAAAAAGTGAATTAGACTGCCAAAGGCAGCGACTTTTAAGCTCCCCTCTAGAAAGAGGGGCATGGGGTGTGTTGCGGCAAACTTACACACCCCTTTATCCCCGCTTTTTAGAGGGGAATTACACTTGTCCTCGACTTCGATCGGGGAAAAGATTGAAATTCCTAATCGTGAACATAAACATATGTCACTATTAATTGATGTTACAGACAAGCAGCGAGAGGCTATTACCCATATTGAGGGGCCTCTTTTAGTGGTAGCGGGGGCTGGCAGCGGGAAAACCCGTGTGATTACCCGCCGCATCGGTCATTTGATGTCTCAGGGCGTAAATCCTTACAATATTTTGGCTATTACCTTTACCAACAAGGCAGCCGATGAGATGCTTGACCGTGTAAAACAGTTTTCATCACATAAAGGGCTTTGGGTTTCTACCTTCCACAAGATGTGTTCCCGAATTCTGAGAAGTAACATCGATAGATTGGGGTATTCACGGGATTTTAGCATCTACGATACGATCGACCAACTCAATCGGGTGAAATCCATTATGGCCGAGCTTGAACTGGATACCGCACAATGGAAACCCCGTACCATTGCTAGTTCTATTAGCAACGCCAAAAACAAACTTATCGGGCCAGAAGCCTTTGCCTCGACAGCTTCTGGTTATTACAATCGGACTGTTGCCCAAATTTATACAAAATATGAGTCCCTTCTTAAGGCAAATAATGCCTTAGATTTTGATGACCTGCTGGTTAAGTCTGTAGAACTCTTTAAGAAACATCCTGATGTTCTTGAGATGTATCAGGATAAATTTAAGTTTATTCTCGTTGATGAATATCAGGATACCAATTATACCCAGTATACCATTACACGACTTCTGGCAGGTAAATATAGAAACATCTGCGTGACGGGTGATCCGGACCAGTCTATTTATGGCTGGCGTGGGGCAGATATCCGAAATATTATGGATTTTGAGAAGGACTATCCCGATGCAAGGGTGGTGCTGTTAGAACAAAATTACCGTTCTACGAAACACATCCTTCATGCAGCTTCCAGCGTAATTCAGCAGAACAAATATCGAAAACAAAAGAATCTCTGGACGGAAAATATGCAGGGTGAAAAGCTCAAGGTCGTCTCCTGTGAAGACGAACACGGTGAAGCAGACGAGATCGCAAAATTAATAAGAGGATTCGCCGATGAGGGCACGAAATATTCGGACATTGCGTTGTTTTACCGTACCAATGCCCAGTCTCGTGTACTGGAAATTTCTTTGAGAAATTACAGCATTCCTTACACGATTATTGGGGGTGTGGAATTCTATCAAAGGAAGGAAATTAAAGATATTCTGTCGTATCTCAGACTATGTATTAATCCCCATGATGAGGTGGCGCTGGAACGCATAATCAACACACCCACGCGTGGCATAGGAAATACTACCGTTAAAAAACTGGCTGACTGGGCTGCATTGCAAGGTACCGGCCTTTTTAATGCTGTGCGGAATGTTGATGTAATACCCGATATTAAAGGCAAGACCGCCCTGTTGGTAAAGGGATTTTCCGAACTCATTGCAAGTTTACAGCGATTGCCAAAATCACCCGTTGAAGATATTGTTAAACGGGTAATTGAAGAAACGAAATATATAGAGTCTCTCCGTGGATCCGAGGAAAAGGAATCGAAAGACCGCATTGCAAACGTCGAGGAACTGGTGAATGCCGCACATGAATATGGCGAAAATTATTACGAAGGTTCTTTGCAGGGATTTCTGGAGGAGGTGGCGCTGGTTTCGGATGTGGATGAATTGGAAGACGATGTTGATGCTGTGACCCTCATGACACTGCATACTGCCAAGGGATTGGAGTTTCCAGTTGTTTTTATTACGGGCATGGAGGATGGCCTGTTGCCACATTCGGAATCCCGTGACTCGGATGAAGAGATTGAAGAGGAGCGAAGACTCTGCTACGTGGGTATTACGCGAGCAATGAGAGAACTTTTTCTCACGCATGCAAGGCGACGAACACGTTATGGACAGATGAATCCATGTATTGCCTCCAGATTTTTAGATGAGATTCCGGAAGAAATTATTGATAAGATCGATAGAACAAATCGTAATTATGCCTTTAATACTTTTAACGCAGATAACAAGACAGTGCATGACACAATGCTCAAATTTGATTTCAATGATATAGATACCCATGATTTGACAAGTCCCTCATCAGAAGATGATTCCATGTCCTTTTCGAGTGGAGAAGTAGTCAGACATCCCGTTTTTGGTATTGGAAGGATATTGGAAGTATCCGGCAGCAAGGAAAAGGCGAGCGCCAGGGTCAGTTTTAATATCGGTGGAACAAAAAATCTTATGTTAGCATACGCAAAATTAGAAAAGGCAAAATGATTTGTAATCGTATAGGAATATTCATTTTATTTATGCTGGTTGCGTTACAGATGCGGTGCAAAAATCCCCCTTAGAAAAGGGGGATAAAGGGGGTTGTAAACTTGTCCTCATGAAAATGGGGAATAGCCCAGAAAGAACACAACCCCCTCAATCCCCCTTTGTTAAGGGGGACTTAAAAGGAATAACTTGAAGGGGGAATTTCCTATGGAAAAAATTTATATGGACAACGCCTCGGGTTCACCTGTGCACCCTAAAGTAGTAGAGGCTATGATGCCGTTTTTTAAGGAGGGATTTG
>JANLHY010000352.1 GCA_024653795.1 Candidatus Brocadiaceae bacterium
ATTCACGGGGACGACGCAACTCAATTTTATCCAACTGCACCCGAACGGTCTCACAAGCCAGTATAGGCAATTCTTCCTGGTCATCAGGAAACAGTGCGAGTTGTTTTGACTTGGAATCTTCACCCGAAAACGCCTCTACCGTCCGAACCCATCCTGCCCTTTGATTGTCGTTGAGTTCCCCCAAGTAAAGCACCTGCCTCTGAACCACGCCCCCTCCGACCACTCGACGGTTCTCCACCACGCTCCAATACCGGTGCGCTTTTCCATCTTTCGTCCGTGATTTTGCTCGTAAAAACATGAAAGTATTTTCTCAGTTTTTACGGAACGCGTCAATAGGGTAGGTCGGCACTACAGCCCTTTTTGTTTGAACTCTCGTAGCAGATTTTGAATGAAATCACCTTCGCGCGTCTCGGTATAGTAATAAAAGACCTCTTCCGTACTTGTGAATACCCATACAAACGCCCCTTCCCCCTTAATACTAACCTTGGTTTCGTCAACATGAATCAACTTTTCGCGGATTATTTTACCGATGAGTCCTTCGTACGTTTTCTTATAAAAATTGGCACAATCTGACTTTTGAGCGTGAGTTCCCCCATACCCTAAGTATAAACCAAATAACTTCTCTATGCTTTTTACTACGATAATTTGTGGAATATGTAACTCTATAATTTGGTAAATAATGTATGCTGTCAACTCAGAACCGTATTTGCTTCTCGTACACTTTTTTTTAGAGAAAAACGTAGTTTTGCACATTAAACAAAAATAACGGTGAAAATCGTACTTAACAATCCATCGCTTTATGCTTGTCCGACCAAATTTGAGATCATAAATTATCCTATTATGTCTCGAATGTTTGAAAAATTTGATGGATTTGCACTTAGGACAACAGGTTGGCGGCAGACATTGAACGGTCTGATTTACACGCGAAGCTTTGTTCCGCAGTTTGGTACTTTTTTTGGAAACACGTTTTAATTTGGGTTTGGATCTAAAATATATTTTTTCTCGCTGATAGTCCCAATAAGCGGACTTATTGATATACTCCAGTTCCAATATTGAAAATTTGTTTCTTCCGTAATGATAGGGGCTTTCACGTTTTAGCGTTTCTGTATATACGATCTCGTTCTTTTTCGATTTTGCTTCCTCTGTCTCTCTTTGACACAATTGGGATACGGCGTTAGAAACTCTTTCTAATGCTTCACAATCCTCAGTATTGTAAGTAAGAAGTTTATGTTTTAGGCCAGGTTCTCTGGAAAACTCCCATTTTGATCTCCAGACGAGAGCACTTGATCCAGATGCGTTTGTATCTGACCATCGAAAACCTAGGTATCGTGCTATGTCTTTGAGACCGTTTGAGTAAGTCGGGAAGTAGATATGAGCGTAAATAACTGACAAAATATTCACACATTCCGCAATAAGCCGATCAAGAAGAATGGAATCCTCAATAGCTTCCGGGTAACGGGCTTTCATCCGTTTTAAGAATAATGTCTCGTAGCTTCCGTAATGAATCAAACGAGGGTTTTCAACCTTCGATATTGTTTGAAGAAAACGAACCCAAATTTCCTTTTCCTCAGACAAGTCATTTGCCCAGAATGAATGCTGAACATAAGAGTCAACAGCTTGAATCCGCAGGCCAATCAGATAATATAAATCCCTGTCGGGGACACCTTCTACATCTATGTAGACCGGGGTCTGGCCTGTGTCCAGTTCCTGTTTCCCTGCGACATGTATCTTTTGCTCCCGAATGGCAAGCGCTTTTAGGGAAGCATAGTATTTGTTCGGTTTGGAAAGTGATCGCTTTGAACGCCTCCTAGGGCGGAAAGTGAAAGAGAGTTGGGTTATGGTGAAAAGCCCTCTACTATGGAGTTTGCATCTTTCCTTTTCCGTCATGCCTGAAAGAAGGGTAAGTTCATCCTTTTGTATGGCTGATTGATGGCATTGCAGTTGAAACTCACATTCGGCACAATGCTTATTCAAAATTAGCTGTGGCTGAGTAGGAGTTGCTTGCTGGGCTGTGATTTTCTCCTTTGGTATGAACCGAATGGGAATATAATAATTATGTTTGGTATTGCCCGGAGAAGGCAATCTCTCTAAGGCCTGTATATGTGATTGAACTCTTTGTGCTTGGACTACACAATTAATCACAATACGATACTTCTTATTTTCGATTTCTTGCGGAGATGGCGTACCTACAAAGCATTCATCTTGTCGGAAATTAGAGAGCAACCGCTGGCTGCATTTCTGCTGAAAATCTTCGGCAAGAAATCTTTCCCAATCGCCAAACTCAGGTTGAAGGCCAACAGTACCTGAAATTCTAAGGTAGCACTTGGTTTTGCACTTCAGAAATGTTTTGAAAATTTCCTCAGTGATCTGCATAAGGTAATTATAATCCATGCAGGTGCTGGATCAAAATGATGTCCAACCCTCATTTTTATTTTTATTCTACTACTCCATCATAATATTTTGTAGCATAACAGATGTTATGCAGAATAGGTAGGGTTATGCTGAAAATCATGAGGTGTTTTCTTCATAAAAAGATTACTTTTTAACTGTCACAGCTATTATCTTCGTTTGACCTGCCGCTTGGAATGTGACCCTTGCTTTGCCAACCTTCTTCTTTGCGGTAATGGTAAATGTTGCCTGCCCATTTTCGTTGGTTGACTGACTTGTTGGAGACACAGATATACGTTTCTTTCCGGACGCACCAATTGTTGCCGTAACCGTTTCACCTTCTGCCTGGCAATTGCCGTCACCTGTTACCGTCACTGTTAGATTGCCGCTCATTTTCCTGTTTAGTGTCAGCGTGCTTGGAGATACCGCTAAAGAACTTGCTTCGCACACAGGAGTTGCTGTTGGTATAGGCGTTGGTGTTGCTGTCGGTGTGCTTGTCGGTGTTACTGACGTTGTAATCGTTGGCGTAGGTGTTGGTATGTCGGTTATGGCAAAACTTGAAAGTTGGACGCTGGATGAGCCATCATAGCCGACATACAGGGTGTCATTGACGATAACGCTGTGAGGCCGTGTCCATGTACCATCTACGACTTGAGTATTAGAAAGTGGGTTCCAATCTGAATCATAGGTGGCGCGGTAAAGAAGGCCGCCGGTGTCGCCACTTCCACGTCCGTAGTGGATAATAAATTCCTGATTTAATGAAGAAGTTTTTATCCTATATTAGATAATGCTCTTTAAGAGCCTTAATTAAATCTTTTACATTTACAAATCTTACTGTAAGGCCATTATATTTGCGAAAGAGTGAACGGTCAACATCATTTGTAACAACAAAGTTTTCCCCAACCGGATATTGTCTTCTGAAAGAAATCATGTTTTGTGCGTCAAATTCAAATTGGGTTAGCTTACATTCAACTGCGATTGGGGCATTTTTTTGGAACGATAACACAAAATCTATCTCGTGATTTCGCTTATCACGCCAATACTGTACTTTGCGTGTTTGCAGGTTTGACTGTATTTCATTGAGTACGAGGTGTTCCCACAAATAACCCTTGTCTTCCTGCCGTAACTCAGACCATCCGTGATAATAACAAACAAATCCTGTATCAAAGGCATACACCTTTGGCGCTGAAATAATTTCTGTAGAACGGCGGGTGCTATAAGGTCTGATAACATGGACTACATATGTTGCTTCCAGGACAGATAGATAGTTAGAAATAGTTGTTCTGCTTACCTCGCAGGGACGCGCAAATCTATTTGCCTCAAATATCCCTCCGCTCTGGACAAAAAGCATCTCAGCAAATTTCATAAAGGAATAGCGTCTTTCTAACCTGAAAAGCTCCTGGATATCTTTTGCCCAGTATGCATCCATCCACTCCTGGAAATCGCGTTCAGGTATTTTTTGGGAAAGAAAGAATGGCGGAAGCCCTCCATGCAGGAAACGATGTGTAATATCTGTTTTGCCGAAATCTGAAAGGTCTTTTATGGTCATGGGTGTCAACCACAATTCTACCTTGCGCCCTGTCAGCGTGTCACGAAACTTTGTTGACGCACCAAGCGTTGATGAGCCAGTAGCAAGTATTTTTACGTCAGGATAATGATCTGCTGCAATCTTGAGTATTTCCGAGGGATTATTCAGACGATGAATTTCGTCCAATGCCACAGTGCAGCCATGTAAGGTATCCAGGAAAGACTGCGGATCTTCCATGAGCTTTCTCACCCTGGGAAGTTCGCAGTCAAAGTATTCAATTTTCTGGAGGCTCTGACACAAAAAGGTCTTACCAGCGCGGCGTACACCAGAGAGCCACACAACGGAACGTTCTTTCCAGGCGTTTTGTATCTTTTCTATCCAGAATTTTCTTAAAACCATACGCAGGTAATATAACACTTAGTGCTACTAAATGCAAGTATATATGCATTTAGAACATGGGAAATTGTTTGATCCTGTTGCATATGTCCCTTCACACCTCTCATGCTGTAGAGTTTTGCCAGAATCACGTCACGTATCTGATCGAGTAAATCAGGGTTAGACATATGTTTCGATTTTGACTTTGAACGAATAAAATATCTTTATTTCAGGATTATGGGAGACGCCTTCCTCAGGCAAATGTGAAAGTGAGATGATTTTCATATTCTGGATAAAACAAAATCAACAATATTGGAAACTTTGTTGTCAACGTGAAAAAATGGGATATCGATTTCGGGATTTTTGTCACCGACAACGGCTATTAGGTTTTTATCGGCTTTGCATACCAATTCAGTACTGATTTCTGAACGAAATACCTCAATCTTTGAGATGGATTCGGTCTTGTAACCTTCGACAACGATAATATCCACGTCCTGCAAATAGGTATTTATAATCTCCGTTAGGGGGAGTTCTTTCGGTGACTGTCGCATGATGCCTATCATATTTTGGGAAGCCACAACTACGGCATCGGCTCCGGCATGTGTGTGTAACCAGCTATCTTTGCCTTCAGTATCCAGTTCAAAATGATGATGGCTGTGTTTGATGGTGGCGACTTTATAACCCCTGGATTTTAGTTCTTTCACGAGCTTTACAATGAGGGTGGTCTTGCCGCTGTTAGACCTGCCCACAATGGATATTACCGGCACTTTGAATTTCATAACGTATAAATTATAAAAAATGGATTACAAAAACAAACTAAATTTAATTGTATAGGAATTTTCATTTTATTTATGCGTGTTACAGGGTGGCATGGATTATTCCCCTCTTGGGAGGGGTTAGGGGTGGGTTCCTTGGGCGTGAAATCTCAGTGAATATTTCACGAATTACCGCCTTACCCACCCCTAAATCCCCTCCCAAGAGGGGACTTTCTAACTTGTAATGCTTTTGTAGAAAGGAGTAGTCGTGATTTAGTCTTGACAACCTATTTTTGTTGAAGTAGACTTAGTTTCACTATGGATAATACGGAAAAGATAGTAGATAGACGGCAGCTTTTTAAAGATTTGTTTTCCTTTGTAGGCAACAAGGTTGCGGATTATGCCAGTAAAAAGGTTGATCGTGTAATGCCGAAGGGCGACTATTTGCGTCCTCCGGGTGCGATTGAAGAGACGGAATTCCTTTCCCTGTGTACCCGTTGTGATGAGTGCATCAAGGCATGTCCTGCGAAGGCTATCAAGAGGTCAAATGGGCTGATGGACGTGGCGATAGGTACGCCTATTATTGTACCGAAGGAAAATCCATGCGTTTTGTGTAATGGGTTGTTGTGCATCGCAGCTTGTAAAGAAGGGGCGTTGAAACCCGTTGAACATGTGAATAAGGTCAAAATGGGTGTTGCAGAGATTGATCAGTCGCGATGTTTGGCGTGGGGAGGGCAGGATTGTCAGCTTTGTTTTATAAAATGTCCGTTACAAGGTGATGCACTATATCAGGAAGACGGCAAACCAGTGATTAATGAGGATAAGTGTGTGGGTTGCGGGGTTTGCGAATATGCCTGTAATACCATAAATAATATGTGCGCTATTAAGATTGTGGCAGAAAGATAAATTTACGTTCAGAATCTAATGTATTGTTTTAGTGGTATATAGTGAGTATATAAGTTTAAAAGGGGGATGTAATGCCAGAATGCAAGATTCCGTTTACCTGTGAACTCTGTGAGAAACAGTTGTCCTGTCAACTGGACCAAATAGAACACAACAAGTGGGCAATTGCACAGCGTATGAAAGAGATTACTTACAAGATCGTTGTGATGAGCAACAAGGGCGGGGTAGGCAAGAGTACGGTAACAACGAATCTGGGGGTTGCACTGGCTCTAAAGGGTTTTAAGGTTGGAATTGCCGATGCGGATATTCACGGGCCGAATATCCCGATGATGTTGGGCGTAGAGGGAAAAAGGCTCAAGAACAGCATCGGCGGGATGATGCCTCTGGAAGTGATGCCGAATTTAAAAGTGGCTTCTTTATCTTTTTTGATCGAAGATCCGTCAATGCCGGTCATCTGGAGGGATGCTGCAAAGTGGGATTTTCTCTGCGAGTTGATGGGAAGCGTGTGCTGGGGGAGATTGGATTTTCTTTTGGTAGATTTACCGCCGGGAACGGGGAATGAAGCTATATCTATTATTGAACTCATTGGAAAAGTGGATGGTTCTGTAATTGTTACCACACCCCAGGATGTGGTGGTGTTAGATGTGAAAAAGGCCGTGTTTTTCTCCCGAGATAGTAACGTGCCGATTATTGGGATTGTTGAAAACATGAGTGGTTTGAAATGCCCTCACTGTCACGAAAATATTGATGTGTTTAAAACCGGCGGAGGTCAGAAGATTTGTATGGAATTGGGCGTCCCATTTCTTGGGAAGATCCCTTTGGATCCGGCTATTACAGAAAAGTGTGATAGTGGTGAGGCGTTTGTTGCTGCCTATCCCAGTTCGGTTGCTGCAAAGGTGTTTGATGAGGTAGTGAACAAGTGCGAAGTATTTGTCAGTGCAAACAAAGAAGCGGCTGAAAAAGCGACAGAATTCAGGGAGGTGCCGTTTTTGGGGAAGGTCCCGGTCGACCCAAATTTTGTTGAATAAGAACTGCTCAATTTTTAAACCATTCATTCTGTTGTATTTCAGTGTGTCCTTCCATAAGATTTACGACTTCATAACAATGAGTGAATAACCGACCGGCAGGATAGGGGTAGCGATATGTTTCGATCAATCAAGAACAAATTAATCTTTCTATTCCTGATCGCCGTCCTTACACCCTTATTGGTTATGCGGCTCATTGCATATCCTTCAGCACAAAAGGTCATTCAGGAAACGACGATTAGCAATTTGCAATCGATCGGCTCGAAGAAGGTGTCTCAGGTGAATGACTGGTTACAAAAGCTGAAGACAACTGCAGAACGCATTGCTAACAATCCACTAGTAGCAGAGGCTGTTAATTTAACGAAAGCAGATGCTGATACTGTTTCTAAATTCCTTTCTCATATACCATACGACGCCCTGTTTCACAGATTTATGATTAGCGATGTATCCGGTAATATCAGGATATCGGCGGATAACAAGCTAATCGGTTTAAACATATCTGATATTCAAGGTTTTAATCGTGCTCTTGCCGGTAAGACCTACATTTCTGACATTGTCTCCGCTGTTTTTTATGATGCTGACGAGGTTGGGAACAGATCCGGGCAATTACCAGCCATGTATATCTTTGCGCCTGCAAAGAATGAAGATGGCCATGTGGCAGGGGTGATGTTGTTTCAGGCTGACCTGTCCGTTCTGAATAATGAGATGCAGGAGATACATGGAGGTAGTTACGACGCCTATATAATCAACCAACATGGTTTGATGATTACCGAATCTAAATTTGCCGATCAATTAAAGAAAATTGGGTTAATCACGAAGAGAACAACGATGGAATTGGCAATTGTGGAGCCGCAAACCAAAAAATTTACGAGGAGTGCGGAGTCGTGTTTGAAGGGTATCGATGGATTTGATATGAAAGGCTACACGAACTACAGAGGTCAAAAGGTATTGGGCGTATGGTATTGGATTCCAGAACTTAAATGGGGTGTCATTACGGAAATGAGTACCGATGAAGTGTCTCTGGCGATGAATAATTTAAAGAATCCCTTCGCAAAGATATTCTCTTATTTAACCATTACCGGAGTAATCCTGGCAGTGGTAGGGATTGCATTTGCCTTTTTAATTGGGCAAAAGATTGCCAGGCCTATTATGGGATTAACGACGGCAACTCGTAGAATGTCCTCAGGGGATTTATCTCAACGGGTAACAATAAAGACACAGGATGAAGTGCGGGAGCTGGGAGATGCATTCAATGTGATGGCCGAGTCGGTGCAGGAAAAGACCTCAAAGCTGCAGGAAACAACAAATTTTTTAAACAGTATTCTGGTCAGTTCTACCGAACACGCAATCATTGCCAGTGATATTGATGGAAATATCCTGGCATTCAACGAAGGCGCAAAACGGATATACGGATATGGGACAGAGGAATTAATTCTAAAATCAAATATCCAAATATTGCATGCAAAAAGGGATGTTGAATCTGGCAAGGTTCGAAAGATACTGGAGACAACATTGCAAACTGGCATATATAAAAACGAGATGCAATTGGTTCGTAAAAATGGAGAAATGTTTACAGGATACAGCACATTTACAACCCGGTGTGCAACTGATGGGAAACCAATCGGTTTTGTAACGATAACAAGAGACATTACAAAAGAAAAACTCTTAGAACTGGAGCTTCAGGATTATACGGTACGGCTGGAAAAAATTGTTGAAGAGCGAACACGGAAACTAAGGATATCAGAGGAGAAATATAGACGTCTTTTTGAGACCAGTAAAGACGTTGTTTTTTTCTGTGACCCTGAATGTCATTTCTTAGATATTAATCAGGCAGGCGTTGACCTGTTTGGTTACGAATCGAAAAACGAAATTCTAAAACTAAACCTCGCACAACATTTATTCTTTAATCCCGATGAAGGTAAAATAATCAAGGAGATGGTATATAGAAACGGTTTTATCAAGGATTATGAGGTGGAATTAAAAAAGAAAGACGATATCAAGGTACCCTGTCTGATGACGAGCAATCTCAGGCGAGATGAGCGAAACAATGTTGTCGGATACGAGGGGATTATCATCGACCTGACCGAAAGGAAGAGGATAGAGCAAGAGAAGGATATCGTGAATAACATCAACAAAATTCTCGCCTCGAAACTGGACATCCGAGAAGTGTTTAAATCTCTCACTGCGGAACTTAACAAGGTAATCGATTTTGATAGAATGAGTGTTACCTTACTTGACGACAAGAGAGAAGAATTTCTCGTTTTTGCCGTTTCAAAGGATTACGACATGTCCGGATTAGAGGAGGGTATGCATTACTCTAAATATGGAACGCTGGCAGGAAAGGTTGTGGATGATGGTGAAGTTTATATGGTTAATGATACATCCCGGGGGGCATTCTCTACAGATCCCATTTTATATAAAGAGGGAATTAAATCACGCATGGCGCTCCCGTTGATATACAAGGGTGAAACTATTGGGAGCGTTAATTTCGGAAGCAGAAAGGTTAATAATTTTTCTGAAAACCAGTTATTTGATTTCGTCAGCAAGATTGCCCCGCAGTTGGCCATTGCAATTGACAA
>JANLHY010000359.1 GCA_024653795.1 Candidatus Brocadiaceae bacterium
CGCGGTATATTTTCAACAAGCCCACCACCGGTAATATGAGCCATCCCTTTTATAATCTTTTTTGTTTTATGCTTGTTTAAAATTTTTAAAATAGGTTCTACATAGATTTTGGTTGGTTTTATTAGTTCTTCCCCGAGGGTGGTATTCAATCCATACTTTGTAAGCTTCTGGGTTGCTTTCATTTTTGCCTTATCAAAAAAGACCTTTCGCACAAGGGAAAACCCGTTGCTATGAACGCCACTCGAACTTAAGCCGATAACCACATCCCCTGGTTTTATTGTTTTACCGTTGATAATCCTATCCTTTTCCACAACACCAACAACAAAACCTGCGATATCATATTCGTCCTCGTGATAAAATCCAGGCATTTCAGGTGTTTCACCGCCAATGAGGGCGCAACCCGCCTGACGACATCCTTCCACAATCCCATCCAATACCTCGTGTAAAACTTTTGGAACAATCTTGCTGCTTGCCAGATAGTCCAGCAGAAATAAAGGTTCTGCTCCCAGCACGATAATATCGTTTACACACATAGCCACAAGATCAATTCCAATGGTATCGTGTTTCCCCGTCATAAAGGCGATCTTTAATTTGGTGCCCACACCGTCAGTAGAAGAAACAAGTACTGGTTGACGATATTTCTTAAGACGAGAGTTCAATGCGAATAGTCCTCCGAATCCATCGGGGTTTTCAATTACCCGAGGACTGAAGGTTGTTCGCATCTTTGAGTAAATATCTGTGGTAAATTGACCTTTCGTGTCAATATCGACGCCTGCATCCCTATAAGAAAGTTTTTTCGTTATTTTCTTTTTCATAAAAATTATTCGTAAAAAAGTAAGGGTGAACGGCTGTTAGCCCTTACAATAATTAAGTTATTCCATTTAAATTAATATTTTTTCATGATAATCTCTGTGTACACTGCGGTTTACTTCTCTTTCCATGAAGGTCTTGTTGTCCCCACTCGTCCCTTACAAAAACCAAGAAACATGCCGTATACATAGGCAAATTCTCTCACAATAGGTAAGACTGCCAGCAGGGAAAGCGTTTTTAATGACATACGATCTCTTCTGTTCCTTGCTATGACGATCACACCGAATGGAACATATACGATCGTCAATAAGCTTAATAAAATAAAAAATATTACGCCAGGCACAAGAAACACATTTATCCCAAAGGGTATTGTCACCAAAAACGTCAAAAGACTTATAAATAGCGCCATAAATATCAGGGGGCGCAGCCATAATTTTACATTGAATGGCATCTGTTCCCGAAACTTCAGGCCCATT
>JANLHY010000397.1 GCA_024653795.1 Candidatus Brocadiaceae bacterium
GGTATGGCTGTGATATTGTGACACTCTCAGAGGAAACGGAGAGAAACGGGGAATACAAATATCAGCCTGTAGCCACTACGCCAGTGTTTTACTCTACATTAATTTATTATTAACAATAAAAGGCAATTCCCCATTTTCATGAGGACAAGTTTGCTGCCTTGTCTGCCATGACAAGACACTGGCGCATAGAACCTGTCCTCTTGGAAACACGGGGATTTGTCCGAAAAACCTGATGTTGAAATTCCCCAAAAACGGCAAGTTTGGTAGGTTGGGTTGAGGCACGAAACCCAACAAGATTATTGATGCCATGAACGGTTGGTGTTGGGTTTCACTCACGTTCAACCCAACCTTATAAAACTTCCTAATTTTTACAAGCAATTCCACTCATCTGAGGTAATTTCTTTGCCTATTATTTCTTCTGCTTCTCTAATCATCATTCGAAGCTGAGGAATAGAGTATTCAGTATTAGATGGAATTGACAGACGATGTCGTTTATAAACCATAAACTGATGCCTTGTTCCAGAAAAGGGTCCGTCAAAACCGAGTATTCGTAACCGGCGAATGAAATCCCGACGTTTACACGGTGTCCATCGGCTCACTCGTAGGCTCCCTATTTAAATCAATTTCTCCAATTACCGGTAAAGAATGTCCCAGTTTTAATCCTAACAGAATCCAATCTTCGAGTGTTGAACGTAACTCATTTTCACACTCTCGTAAAGTATTGCCAAATGCTATAACTCCTTTACAGAGAGGAATTCTCCCGGCAAATGTACCGTCTTCGAGCTTATCATAAATGGCCTGTGCCATAGCATGTTCGACATACTCGCTCAGGACATATCGTATTACAGGCATACACACCCCTACTTAATAGGTTATCAACAATATTAAAGGCTTAAATCTAAGAAAGGCACGCTTTGATAATTTCTTTCGTTTTAGACCTTTTGAATATGCAAGTCAACAGTTTATCATCAAAGAATATTCTGTCTCTCTGATTGCCTCTTGATAGGGGATAGCGGAAGGAGAATGGGAATAATTAGGGACAGACACTATTTATTCGTGCTTTGTTTCTTCGTCCTGCCTCTTGGCAAGACACTTTGTCCCTATTCTACCTACCTTGCGTGCGGCCCCTTTTTCATGCAAAAGTAAATACATCCATGGAAATTGACTTTACCGGTTTTACTTCACCATGTACCATTTGTCGAATTCGTTCTGTTGTTTCGCGACTAAATGTTTCCTCACCACAGCGCACACAAACCACTGCTGGAATATGTTCTACAAGAACACGCTTATTATCGATCTGGAATATCTCGTTAATGTATTCTTTTTTTACCTCTGTTGAACTACATACATGACATCGAAACATATTTACCTCCGTTTAGAATAGTCAATCCACTCATCTTCATCTGGTTCATAAAGTGTAATAATCTTTACAAATTCTGTATCAGCAAGTGATACTTGTATATGTAACGGGCGTCCAGTTTCGGTGAAACCTAAAAGCAAACAACTGGGTGTATATTTGTCGTATGGATAATCTTCTATTATCTTTGCCTTCCTTCCAGCTTCTTTTATTTCCGACTCGCTGATATTGCGTTCAACTACTCGTTTTAAAGCATGCCGGCTGAAATCAAACTCTCCTAAAGATAATTGTTTTTGAATCTCTTCTAGTGTTTTCATTCATTGTTTTCAATTATTCTTATTTTTAGACTTAACAAGGATTACACTGCCTATGTGATACGCGGTCTTTTATTGCGGCTATCATGAAAATGTCTATTTTAAATGTATAATAAAATAGGCTACTCTGTCAACAAGGATTTAATGTCCAGGAATTTCAAATTAGTTTGGGTTGAGGCACGAAACCCAACAAGATTATTGATACCATGAACGGTTGGTGTTGGGTTTCACTCACGTTCAACCCAACCAACTCGACTTATAGTCTCAAACAGGTGGCTCTTTAAGCAACTGCCCGCCATGCACTACAGACATTATAATTATCTGTCCTTTTTCTCCTTCCATTTTGTTTTTTGAACCACTCAGAGGTCTCCTTGACCTTCCTCATGAGAAACAAGTATATCTTCCCGTAATCCTTTTCTGCAACCTCAAGTTTTTGTCTGAGATAAAGGCGATACATAAGCTCATCAATGTCAATTTCGTCTGGTAAGTCCTTTACCAGATCAAGAACCTGTCGTTTCGTAATAACCATAATATCCTCCTTCTCGCATTTGAAATACCTCAAATCCCGAAATCTCGTAGCCTTTTTATCAAAACCAAATATCTCAGTCAAGGCTTTTTTTTACAAATGTAAGCAAGAGATTGAAATTGCAGTAATGGTTTTGTTATTATACTGCACACTCAATCTTACAGATCACAATAAAAACTAATAATGATTATGAGGGCAGGGGGCACCTTGATTAGTGATTACTTTATTGACAAGACAATAAAAGGCAATTCCCCATTTTCATGAGGACAAGTTTGCTGCCTTGTCTGCCATGACAAGACAATGGCGCATAGAACCTGTCCTCGTGGAAACGGGGAAACGATTAGAAAAAATTAAATCACTAATCAAGGTGTGATCCATTATTTCTAACTAGATTTTATAAAAGATTTTTATTGCAATTAACCCCCTATTATCTTATAAATAATAAG
>JANLHY010000403.1 GCA_024653795.1 Candidatus Brocadiaceae bacterium
TAGATGGTTTAACTTCTGACAGACTGCTCCCACAGTAGTAGCAAAATCTTGCATATCGTGGATTCACATCCAAACAATTCTCACACCTATGATACAAGAGCGTACCGCACAGGATGCAGAAATTTGACCCTTTTACATGATTGTCATATTGACAATTTGTATTAGGACATATTCTGTCATCCGTTTCTGTAACTATATTACCCGTCATAATAATTACCTCCCATTTAAAAGGGTCTAATCAAAACTTGGTCACAGAGTTTACAATCCCCCTTGCCTCCCCCATTATTGAAGGGAGGTAAAGGGGTATTGAATTCTCTACAGGTCATTTTCCCAGTGCCTTGTCTCTGTTCTCTTTAATGAAGATGCAACAAGGCGCCTATCTTCGGTGAAAACTTAATGATGATTCCGGCGAAGACAACTGATACGATAGCCATTAACTTGATCAAAATATTCAAAGAGGGCCCTGACGTGTCTTTGAAGGGATCCCCTACGGTATCGCCCACAACAGCGGCATTGTGCGCCGGCGATCCTTTTCCTCCAAACGCCCCGCCTTCGATGTACTTTTTAGCATTGTCCCAGGCTCCACCTGCATTTGCCATAAAGACCGCTAACAGGAAACCCACGGTTAAACTTCCTGCTAAAAGTCCCACGACGCCAGCTACACCCAATACTAAACCCGTTATAATGGGTACCAATAAAGCAAGGAGTGAAGGAACGAACATCTCTCTTTGCGCCCCTCTGGTACTAATCGCCACACATGCTGCATAATCGGGTTTTCCTGTTCCATCCATAATACCCGCAATTTCTCTAAATTGCCTTCTGACTTCTTCCACCATGCTTCTTGCAGCGCGGCCTACGGCCTTCATCGTCATCGCACTAAAAATAAACGCTGACAGACCTCCTACAAACAGACCAATCAATACCTTTGGATTAATCAAGGTAACGTCCAGATAATACATAAGATCAGATAATTTGGCATTTGCCATATCAATAGAAGTCCCGGCAACCTGAATGACATGTACCCCCGCCCTTTCTAACCCTACCTTTATTTGTTCAACAAAGGAGGCAATCAGCGCCATGGCTGTTAACGCGGCAGAACCTATGGCAAAACCTTTCCCTGTTGCTGCCGTTGTATTTCCCAATGCATCAAGGGCATCTGTCCTTTCTCTGACATAGGGCTCAAGGCCACTCATCTCGGCATTACCACCGGCATTATCCGCAATAGGTCCATAGGCATCGGTTGCCAATGTCAACCCCAAGGTTGAAAGCATGCCGACTGCCGCAATAGCAATTCCGTAAAGACCGAGGGAGATATTCGTAAAACCACCCGCAAAGGCATAACTCAACAAGATTGCAATGGAGATAGTAATAACGGGTATAATAGTAGACATCATTCCCGTAGCAATACCATCAATAATTACCGTTGCGGGACCTGTCTTTGACTGTTCTGCAATGCCCTTCGTTGGCGAGTAATTAGAGGAGGTATAGTATTCCGTACCTTTACCAATAATAACCCCTGCTATTAATCCTGTTACAATCGAACCCCAGACACCAAAATTGTGGGGCAGCATAAACTTGATAATTACGGCTGAGACAATCAAGACTAGAATTGAACTCAGGTTGATTCCTTTTCCCAATGCCTTCAAGAGTTCTTTCTGCGATGCCTCTTCTTTTGTCTTAACGGCATAGATACCTATGATGGAAAGGAAGATGCCTACCCCTGCCAAAATCATGGGTACGACCATGCCTGCAATACCAAGACCGGCAGTCACGCCCAACGCTGCGCAGGCCAGCATTGAATTATAATACGACTCATACAGGTCTGCACCCATACCTGCAACGTCACCGACATTATCTCCGACATTATCAGCAATAGTAGCGGGATTCCTTGGATCATCTTCGGGGATTCCTGCCTCTATCTTACCCACCAGGTCAGCGCCCACATCTGCCGCCTTTGTGAATATCCCACCTCCTACCCTTGCAAACAATGCCTGTGAACTGGCGCCTATACCGAAGCACGGCAACATCATTGCCATATCGAGTAATGAGATATCGGTAAACTTACGGAACACAAAAAACCACAAGGAAATATCCAGTAGCCCCATGCCCACAACTATCAGCCCCATCACGGCGCCGCTTCTAAATGCAACCTGGAGTCCCTGGTTCAAGGATTTCCTTGCGCCTTCAGCCGTCCTTGAACTGGCGCTGGTGGCTGTCTTCATACCAAGGAAACCTGCAAATCCAGACAAGAAACCACTGGTTAAGAATGCAAAAGGCACTACCTTTGATTGGGAGTGTAGTCCAAAGGAAATTAAGAGAAGGACAAGAAATGCGCCGATAAAAAACATACCTACGACCTTATATTGCTGCCTCAGGTAGGCATAAGCGCCTTCTCTGACATGGCTGGCAATCGAAATCATTTTTTCGTTCCCCTCTGGCGCCTTCATGACTTCCTTGTAGAACTTTCGCGCATAAAAAAGGGCAAACAGTGCACCAATCGGCGCAATCCACCATAATTTGGGTATCGAGTGTGGTACGTCTGCCGCTGCCTTATGCATCGGGCCTTCCAACTCAAACAAAGGTCTATCTTTTTGAGTGGATTCGCCAAGTTCAAACATGGGTTTTTCCGCACTAGTCTTTATCGCAGTTTGCGCCTGGACATCGTGAGAAAATAATCCCGACTTTGATACCCCAAGAATCAGGATAGTCAGCATCAACAGTATCATTACAATGCGAACACGATTGTTTCTAAAAACAGGTTTAAATTTACGCAAAAAACTATTCATTGACTTGATTTCTTCTCCTTTCTCTTTTCTAACTTTGCTGATTCATACCTAAAAAACTTACCTTCACTACCAAACTTCTCTCCTCGGCAAACTTTGTAAAAATTCCTTCTTTTTCTCGATGGCGCTAATAAATTCGCTTACATTAGTTGAAGTATCCGCTGGATGATTGGTATGATACGATTTCCACTCATTCAGGGCCAACTCGGCACATTGGAGCGCCTTATCGATATTTTCTTCTCTTTCGGCACACAGCGATGCATGCCATAAGGCATGGCAAATAGTTCTTTCTATAGCTAAAACGTTATGCAATTTAGGGTCATGCAAAAGAGCCCTTCGTAACCAATAAAGCGATGCTTCGTAATTATCCTCTCCGTCTTCCTGCTTTAATTGTTCTCTATAATACGCTGCATATTTAAAAACACGCTGGTCAAACAAGTGTAAATACATATGCCCAAGCTCAAAGAAAAGATCCCCGCTCGTGGGGTTTTTAACCGTTCCTTTCTTTGCAAAGTTTAATCCCGTATGAATCCATTTCCAC
>JANLHY010000436.1 GCA_024653795.1 Candidatus Brocadiaceae bacterium
GGGGGCACAGGCCATTGACGGCAGAGTTGATGGTGAAGGCCGGTACATTGCCACGTTTAACACGCAGGACTTGCGTATAACGGCAAGTTCTAAGAAGGACAAGAAGGAAGAAGTCACGCTTACGGTGTCCGGAGAGATGGAGGACGGCACGAAATTCACAGGCAGCGATACGGTAAAAGTAAAAGGCAAAGAAGAAGGATAAATAAGACAGACAACGGAGTTAATGGGTTTAAGAAAAGAGACGTCATTGACAGAATGTTTTTAAAAAGGGAGGTTCTTCAACCTCCCTTTTTGTTTTTCTACTTATTTTTTAATCTGAAAAGGGAGGATACGAAGTGCTTCCAGAAGCAATACCGGCATCTGTGGCCACCCTTTTAAATGATATTTATTTAATGAGCGTGATCGTATGCTTTTTGTTCAACCAACTAAACGCCCCTACTACAATAAAATTGCGTTTTTCTGGCACGAATATTTCGGAAATAACGTTATGCACGTCTTCTAATTTAATATCATGGATTTTCTGTGCCTGTTTCTCCGGGGTATCTGGGGTTTCTGGGGTGATTAAAAGCTCCTCGATACCAAACCAGTTGGCCATGGCGATCGGGCTGTCCATGACGAGCTGCATCTGGCTAAATACCCGTTCTTCCGTCCTGCTGAGTTCCTGTTCGGTTATCCCTTCGTGAAAAAGTTTGTGCACCTCATCTATAACTGCCTGAGCGGTTTTCTCAAAATTTTCTTTTTTCGTAGAGGTGTAAATGTCAAGAGAACCCACATCTGAAAACATGGTAGGATAACAGGCGATTTCATAAACCAGTCCCAGTTTTTCACGGACGTTTAGCGACAGTCTGGAACTGATTCCACCTCCCAGTACGTCTGCAAGCAGGAGCATAATAATGACGTTTTTATGTCTGTACGGGTACGCCTTGTGGCAGAGCTTGAAACTGGTGGTTTGAGACGGAGATTTTTTAAACAAATATCTCGGTTCTGTCTGTGTCGTTTTCAGCAATGGTTTCTGGGCAGAAAACGTTCCCTGTAAATTTCCGAATAGTTCTTTTATGTGGCGAGAGACCGGCTCTTTCTCGAAATTTCCACTGACGCAGAGGACTATGTTCTCCGGGACCACGAATTTTTTGTAGTGTGTGTTAAGGTCTTCCTCAGTTACGGCTGCTATGGTTTTTTCATCTCCAAATAAAGGCGCTTCCGTCGAACCGTCCTTCCACATCAGGGAAAAAGACATGTCGTCAATACCCACATAATCCCCTTTGACGTCCACGAATTGTTTCATTTCTTCCTGGATGATGCGTCTT
>JANLHY010000457.1 GCA_024653795.1 Candidatus Brocadiaceae bacterium
CCCTTAACCTTCTTCCGAACAATTTCTCAAGCTTATTTATAAAACTATCGTCACCACACGGTCTTCCCGTCATTGAACACTTCTTTATGTTTTTTATAACTTCTTTTTCCCCTTACTTTATGCTATGTTATAGTCAATTCATGGTTCGTTTTTATCCACTCACTTACCTGAAGAGCCATAATTAGTTCCCTAGTGGAAGTGTCCCCTTTTTTCTTTCATGACTGACATAAACGACAAGATAAAAACCGCATGGATCAGGCAATTGAATGAAGACTGGAAGACGGCAAATTTCCTTTACTTTGAAGACTCTATGCGTCCCCCAAGCTATGAACTAGCGTATTCAGGGGTGACATTGGGCAGGTGGAAAGGCGGTTGTCACCGGCGTCTCTCCATCAGTATTAATCTGATCAAGACGTATGCCTGGGAATATGTACAGGAGGTTCTTTGCCATGAAATGGTGCACCAGTACGTGGAAGAAGTTTTAGGAATCTGCGAAGAACTTCCCCACGGAGAGGCATTCAAGAGGGTTTGCCAGGAAAAGGAAATTGATCCATCTGCTACGGGTGACATGCAAATCTGGATGGAAAAGCGCAAAAACAGATTCACCGTGAGTTCGGAAAACCACCAGATACTGGATAAGGTTCATAAGCTGCTGGCATTGGCTCAAAGTCCCAACGAACACGAGGCACAGACTGCCATGGCTAAGGCCCATGAGTTGTTGTTAAGACATAACCTGTCGCTCCTGGATACTCAAACGAAATGGAACTACATTCATAAGCAAGTCGGCGAAATAGGGCGGAGAGACCCCGCGAAGTCCACAATCAGCGCGATACTTTGCAAATATTTTTTCGTAGAGGCCATCTGGACGTTCGGGTACGACCAGCATAGAAACCAGCGCGGCCGGGTTTTGGAAATTTATGGGACACCGGAAAACGTCGAGATGGCGGAATATGTGTATCATTATCTTCAAAACGTCCCAGAACTTTTATGGACGGAGTACAAAGAGAAAAATAATATCAACGGGAACAGGCATCGAAGGACGTTTATCTATGGTCTCTTAGAAGGTTTTTATCATAAACTGGAAAACAGGTCGCCGGAAAATGTGTCCCAAAAACTGGTATGGAAGGGAGACCCCCGGCTCAAGGAGTTTTATCTCCAAAGAAATCCCAGGCGTACCAGAACCTTTTCCAGGTATTCCAGAACCTGTCAGGATGCCTACAATTCCGGAGTATCGCAGGGGAAAAAACTGATTATTCACAAGGGCGTTCGGGAGAGCGGCAACGGGGAAGTCAAGTATTTAAACTAACCGTTTCAAAGATTGAATTATTAACGGGCAAAAAAATCAGATACGGGTTCATTTCTCTGAGAAAGGGCATCCGCTCGTTGGTGATGGTAAATATGGTAATAAAGGCGAAGCCGAAGATCCGTATAGCCCTTCATTCACACTATCTAACGTTTAGACATCCACACAACGGCAAAGAACTAACCTTTAAAGACGAGGTTCCAGTTTTCTTTAAAAGTTATTTTGATAACATATAAATGAGCATGTTTACAAAAACCGATAGCCAACTATCCCTCTTTGATGTGAAAAATGTATTTCCTGATGCACTCCCGAAAGACGAGTTGAGTTTGCGGAGATCGGTAAATTATTCACAGACTTCATTGTGTGTTCCAATGGACGCATAATAAGTTAACAGTAAGTGAAACGCTAAAGAGAGTAGAAACCGGGATAAAAAGAAATTGAAGTGTTAAAGGATCAATTAGTTATTGAATAATGAAGGTTTGATAATCATATGGAAGGCTCCTTCACAAAGAGATGCCAAATGGTATCATAAAGGCATCGTGAAATAAACTGATAAACAGGAGGAGCATGTATGAGATATTTTGTGGGAATAGATTTACATTCGGATAGCAATTATACTGGGGTGATAGATAAGAAAGATAGTCGGATATTTGGGAAGAAACTCCCCCCCCATTGTTCACTACAGTAAGCGATTTTCGGTCAACCCTTCTAAATCCAGGAGCATATTGAGATCCGTTTTCTCAAACCAATCGGGCATTTGATTGATACTTTCATAGTCCATGCAATGGGCGTAGGCCATGCTCAAGAGTTCATTGCCATATTCCCCCAGACGTTCCGACAAGCCGATTTCTTGAGCCAAATAGTTTAAAACAAGCATCGGCCCCATACAACTTTACTTGCTCCACCTGAACATCTGACATCGAAAGAATGGCCCATGCCATCCGCCTGCTTGCCAACGTAGCGAGTGTGGCGTTGGACGGCCTTTTTCGTTAATCCTTTTGCCTTCCACCTCAGCCAGATAGGCCTTATTGCCTCTTTTTATTTTTCGAATGCAGCTCATACGTTGTGTACATTAAATACACAACAATGACAAAAAACCAATTTCATTTTTAAATATTTCAGAAACCAAGGTGGTGTACTTTTACGCCCTGAGTGAGAGAGGGAGAGATGATAACTTTGTGTATCCGCGTCTGCAGCAATTTGTTGTGTATAAAATTCACGGCGAATTCAGGTCCTCACTACGCCAAAATCGTGCTTCCAGCTACACTTTTTGCATAAGTTCGGTTAAGTGCTTTTCAATCATGAGAAAATTACAAAATTATTGTAAAAAAGAAGGGCGTTGAGCTATACAAACTCAACGCCCTTTACTACCAAACAAAAAAATACTAATCGTTAAACACTAGACGGCCTTTTCCCCTCTCTCGCCTGTCCGGATGCGCAGTACATCTTCAATGTTCGAGATAAAAATCTTCCCGTCACCGATACTTCCCGTCTGCGATTCCTTTGTGATACATTGAACGATTTTTTCCACTTCGTTATCAGCAACAACGAGCTCGACCTTCACCTTTGATAACAAATCTACTCTGAAGGTTCTTCCGCGCCATTGTTCTGTTATCCCTCGCTGGGCGCCGTGACCTTTTACATCTGTCACGGTCATACCGGGATAACCCATTTCTTCCAATGCATCCTTCACGATGGTCAACCGCTCTGGTCTTATGAGTGCCTCAATTTTTTTCATTTACAAACCTCCTTCATAATTTAAAATGCCCAGTCCTTCTAATCAAAGCCAATGAGCCGGGTCATTTTATATTTCTTGGGTATCTTACAATGGGTAATTAAGCCTGTTCTGACTCGTAATAATGATAAGCAATTTCCTTATGCTGGGAGATATCCATACCGGCAATTTCTTCTGCCTCGCTTGGTCTCAAACCAACAACTGCATTTACAAACCAGGCTAAGAGCGATGTAACACCGAAGCAATAAAACCATGTGGCAAGGATGCCTATCCACTGTTTTCCCATCTGGGCAACATTCCCATAGATAGCGCCATCAAAACCGGCTGGGTTTACCACAGTTGTACAAAAGATACCAGTTGCCCATGCACCCCAGGTTCCGCCTACTCCATGAATTCCGATGACGTCCAGCGCATCATCGTAGCCAAAAGCCTTTTTCATCTTTGTTGTACCATAGAAGCAAGCCAGACCAGCTCCCACACCTATTGCAATCGAAGCCATAGGTCCTACAAAACCAGATGCTGGCGTGATGGCAACCAGACCCGCTACGGCGCCTGAACATGCGCCGAGGATGGTCGGTTTCTTATGATGTATCCATTCAAGGACAGACCATACGAATCCAGCGGCTGCTGTGGCGGTATTTGTAACTACAAAGGCGCTTGCGGCAAGTCCGTTTGCAGCTACTGCGCTACCTGCATTGAAACCGAACCAGCCAAACCACAATAAAGCAGTGCCTAACATCATGAAAGGTAAATTATGAGGGGGCTTTACTTCTGCCGGGTATCCTTTCCGTTTTCCTACAAACAAAATCAAAGCAAGGGCTGAAGCTGCAGAACAGATGTGAACAACTGTTCCGCCTGCAAAATCCAATGCGCCGAATTTATACAACCAGCCATCCGAAGCCCATACCCAGTGCGCCAGCGGCGCATAAACAGCACTAGCCCACAAAGGGATAAGGAGTAACCATGCGCTGAATTTAAACCGTTCTGCAAAGGCGCCCGTCATCAGTGCAGGGGTAATAACGGCAAACATGCATTGGAATATCATAAAAGTTAAATGAGGAACAGTCGTTGCATACAAATCACTAGGCGCTTGTCCTACAACACCTGCCCCGAGTCCACACCATTGAAGACCGCCAATAAACCAGCCACCCGGTGCAAATGATAAACTATAACCCCACAGTACCCACTGTACGCTTATAATACAAATGACAATAAAGCTTAACCACATAGTATTCACCATGTTCTTTGACCTTACCATACCTCCATAGAACAAGGCAAGACCGGGTGTCATGATTAAAACTAACGCCGATGACGCAAGCAGCCATGCATTATCTCCCGTATCAATTGTAGGCGCATCGCCTGCCATCGCACTTGATGCAAATAGCACTAACATCGATAGAGCAAATATCGATGAAATGCCTATATAGGCTCCTTTTCTCATTTCCATCTCCTTTTTAAAATTATAAATTAACTACCTTTCTCCGCACAGTTGCACACACAGAAATACATTTGAGCAGACTGCCCTTCACCAATCGGAACAACAAAATCATAAACTATACTATGTCATTCAACCACCGCCTCTCTTAAAATTTTTTAATGAGGTAAATTAAGAATTATCTCAAAAGTCTTTTAAGATGTTGATAAATACAGTCAATTCTCACATGGCCGGAGCTTTATCTCCCACAAATAACTAGCCAGTCTATCCATGTCTTTTTGTAGAAAAAGGGATGGTTCCTTTTCCTTCATCCGGTCAACAATACTCTTACA
>JANLHY010000497.1 GCA_024653795.1 Candidatus Brocadiaceae bacterium
GTTGGTAGTTGAAACTCCTTCTACAAATGGTGCAAACACGACTTTTCCTCCGTAGGATTCCACAATTTCGCTACCTACTGCGCCAGCATTTTTCCAATCTTCTCCCTTTACCAGCACATCGGGTTTTACGGCCGAGATTAAATTCAAAGGGGTCTGTTCATCAAAAAGCACTACGTAGGTTACGTCTTCCAGAGCGGAAAGCATTTTGGCGCGTTCTACTTCAGAAACAAAGGGGCGCGTGGGACCTTTCAGGCTCTTGACGGATCTATCGGTATTCAAGCCTACCACAAGCAAATCGCCCTGTTTCCGAGCAAATTTAAGGTATTCGATGTGTCCGATGTGGAGTATATCGAAACAGCCATTTGTGAAGACAATCTTGTCGTTCTTCTTTCTATGTTCATTTAAAATACCCACAAGCACTTCGACATCCTTGATTTTGCAAGAAAATTGATTTTTTCCTCCCATGAGTTCACTCAAAATTTCGCCTTTGCTGACCGGGGTTGCGCCGATCTTTCCGACTTCTATTCCAGCCGCAACATTGGCAAGTGAGGCAGCCTCCTCAAAACTATGGCCACTCCCGACTACCATACCAAACATGCTGAGGACCATATCACCTGCGCCTGTCACGTCAAATACGGCACGGGGAACGGTCGGTATAATCTTTCCGCTCCCGTTTTTGTGATAAAGGAACATACCGTCTTTATCAATGGTAATGATGCAATACTCCAGGGAAAGGCTTGAAACAAGTTTGTTTCCCGCACGGTGCAGGGCGTCGTTATCGGTAATTTTTATTCCGGTGGCAAGTTCGGTTTCATTCCTGTTGGGGGTTATGGCTGTAAAACCTTCGTAACAAGAATAATCGTTCACAAGTTTGGGGTCGGCAATTGCAATCTTTTTATGTTTTTTGCAAAGCGTTACTATTGTTTTCAGAAATGAATGTGAAAGTAATCCTTTATTCATATCAGAAACCAGGATAACATCACATGATGGTATGGTTTTATTTAAATAGTTATTAAGCTGTGTTTCTATTTCGGTAGAGATAACATGCGTCTTTTCGTAATCAACCCGCAGTAGTTGCTGTACCCCTTTCCCGGCAGTTTGTAAGTGTCCCATGAAACGCATTTTCATGATGGTTGGCCGGCTTTTATCAATAATGGTTCCTGCCGTGTCTGCTCCAAGTTGCTTGAAAATGTTCAGGAGCGTGTGTCCATGTGCATCATCCCCAATAATTCCACAGACAAATACCTGAGCTCCCAGTGTTTTTAAATTATTTACAACACTTCCAGCGCCTCCCGGACGAACATCTTCCGACGAGACATTGATGATTGGGATGGGAGCCTCCTGTGAGATGCGTTTCACCTCGCCCCATACATACTTATCGAGCATTAAATCCCCAATAACCATGATTTTGGGAGAACCCAAATTTGAGATTATATTGAACAGTTTATCCATTCAGTAAACTCCTGCAAAAATAACGCTGTATAAAAACCTAACCCGAACGAGTCGGAAGAGACGAAATCCGAAGCACAAAATCCGAAACGAATTCAAAACTGTCATTCCAAGTAAACATTCGGTAAACACGTCTTACACATGTCATTCCCGCATGTTTTTAGCGGGAATCCAGGCGTGTGCTGATGGGCGGTGGATTCCCGATAAAAGCATGCGGGAATGACAAACTTGTCCTCACGGAAGTGGGGAATGGGCAACGCATAACGTCTTTACCGAATGGTTACGATTTTTTATATAAAATTATATATTTTCTTTTTTTGTTTACAAGTATTTTTACTTCTTATAAAATTGTATTGACAGTAAATTTGAAAATGTGTATATATTTGGAGTTTAAAATCATAAATAACTATAATGTTAAAATTATATTCATTTACCATAATTACCTATTTATTAAGAAAGGGGTTTGAAAATGTCATTTTCAAAACCAAATGCATCGGCGGCAACACGTACAAAAAATAGAACACCTAATGACAGGACGCC
>JANLHY010000050.1 GCA_024653795.1 Candidatus Brocadiaceae bacterium
TATTCAGGAGGTAAGTATATATATAATTGAAATATAGAATTGAATTGTTTTGAACTTTAATTACCTATTTATGAATTATTGTGTTTTTATTGCCTTTTAAAGGAATTAAATGGCATTTATTCCTTGTATATTTTTTGTGCTTTTGTAGAAATATTAAACATATTCACGATATTTTAAATTTATTATTAATTATTTTTTAGATATTCCGATAATTAAAGGATAGTGTTCATTTTCTGGTGGGAAATATTTTCATAATTGGTGAATGCGGGTGAATTCTTTATGCCAATTTCAGTAAAAATATGTACGTTTCTTATCTTTGCTGGCATAAATCTGAGGTTCGTCACAGAAAATGTTATCAATGCCCTTATTTTTTTTAATATACTGCAGTCCGGAAGCCCTGGTATAAAATTTGACATACATGCGCCAAGCCTGCCGGATATTTACGGTGACATAATAATGGTTATTGTTTTTGCAGTAGCTTATCTTTTTACTCCGGCAGCGGCTATAAAAAGGACGGTAAAGAACCTGCCAGGCAATCTGAAGGATGATTTGGATGAAAGGTATCAGGAGGTTATTAAACAACTAAAGAACTATCTCAAAAAAAAGGAATTGGCGCCTTTGCTCTCTCATATTCACAAGGGGTCAATACGACAAATAAAAAGGTATACTTGCTGGACAAAAGACATATTTTGTGTTGTTAGTGTAGGATTTGGTTTGTATCTTTTTTCAAAATACATACTATCTGTAGGATTAGAAGTATTAAATATTGAGAATGAAAACATAAACTTTATTTTAAATTCTTTAAACGACGTAATAAAATTATGTTCCAGTCTTCTTTTTGTTTATATTTATTGTAGTTATCTATCTACAAACAGGGTTATCAATTTTATAATTTATGGATTTTTCTTTATAAGAAATTTCTTTTCAACGAATGCTATTGGTTTATTTACTGAATGTGACGTACATGTTGTTGCCCCTTTCCTGGATGTTCTAACGCCTATTATAATCATTTACACCATGTTTTATTTTTTTGCCAACTATAGAACGACGCTTTTGTTCAAAATAGTGGGAATTAAAAAAAATGTAACAGTTTAGTTTTTTGAAAAATCTCAATAAAAATCAGGTTTTACCGATCTGTGTAGGGGCGAAGCATTTGCTAGAGTTAACGTGGATGCATTCGTATTTATACCAGCAAATGCTTCGCCCCTACACAAGGCGCACATAAATATCCCGCGCAATGGCAGTATCTAACGCAATTTGTGTTTCACCCATTTGTATGACGTACGTTGGCTGCCTTTGATGAAGACGGATTTGAACGCCTGGTAACAGACCCATTGAAGATAGTCTGTCCAGCCGTTCGTGATATCTTGTTACTATATAAGATATTTTTGCCCTATCTCCTGACCTTAGTTCCGTTACTGGCATTACAACCGGTCTTATCTCTTTATTTGCCTTTCCACAACACTCCCCCGCCGGTATGGCCTTTCCGTGAGGACAGCTTACCGGATGTCCTAATAAGGTACATATACTGGTTGTAACTTCCTCATCCAGGAAATGCTCAAACTTGCATGCGCTGGAATCCATGGTATCTTCTTTTACCGCTAAAACGTCATTCAGCAGCCTTTCTGCAAGACGGTGTCTCCTGATAATCAATCGCGCATCTGCCATACCTTTGTTGGTAAATTCTACTTTTGTATCAGTTATTTTAACAAAGTCTTCCTGAGTTAAAGTCTTCAACATATTTTCTGCCCCAGGGAGTTTCATCTTTTTGATCAATAAATCTTTTTCGACCTTATCCGCATCTTCTTTCATTGTCCATATCAATTCCAGCATTTCTTCTAAACCCGGTTCGGTCATATTATGTTCTCCCCCCTCTATTGGCAGGACAGATGTCCCATAAGCGCTAAGTTAAAATTACGGATTAATTTAACCGTGTAATGAATAACGAATATCGAACAAGGAATAACGAATGTCGAAGGATAATAGAACATTTGATCTTGAAACCCCCAGTAACCACTAATGAACGTCAATAAACTTGAAACAAAGAAGAGTATTAGCGGCAATTTGCGTTCATTCGCGGTTGAAGAAAGTGGATAAGAAAACTTCATAACTTGTCCTCATAAAAATGGGGATTCGAAATTCCTTGTTCGATATTCGTAATTCAATACACCGTTAAATAGACCCGATATGCTAGAGATTTTTCTTACTTTACACTTCCGACTCGTTCGGGTTAGGATAAGATGTCGCCAGACCTGCAGGATATAAAAAAGATACTCATATTTACGGGTGGTGGCATAGGCGATGTGGTTATGTCGCTGCCGACACTGAGGTCTATCGGCGAATGCTTCAAGGACAAGGAGATAGACATCGCCATATCTTCAAGGGTCAGGGATATAGTTGATAATGTAATAAAATGGAATGAGGTAATCGTCTGGGATAAGGGGCTGGTCAAAAAGACGATCACAAGGTCTTTGATATCAAATTATGAGATTTATTTTAATCTCAGGAAAAGAAAATATGATCTTCTTATTGATATAGAGGCTATAGAATCATGGCAGGCGGCTATAAAAAGATTCTTATTTTATAAGTTAATTAGTCCCGGAAAGATAGCAGGCCGCAATACTGATGGGCATGGTTTTTTTTTGGATTATAAGGTAGATGAAAGTTTGTGCAGCGGCGAACATGAGGTAAATAGAAGATTGTCATTGGTTGAGACATTGGGCTGCAAGACGATGTCTATTGATACTAGCATAAATATAGATGAGTCTTATCGAAAATATGCTGATAAGCTTTTGATTGATAAAGGGATTGCTGAAAGTGATTTTGTCGTTGGTATTAATCCGAACGCATT
>JANLHY010000503.1 GCA_024653795.1 Candidatus Brocadiaceae bacterium
AACCCACTGGCTAGTTGGTATTACAGCGGTAGGAATGATTTTTCAGGCGTTTGATACGATTGACTTTTGGTTTCAGTCGCAGGTTAAATCAAAATACACGGTATATTCTAAAAATGCAGCTTTTTTACTTATTACCCTTATCAAGATTGTTCTGATACTCATGAAAGCCCCGCTCATTGCCTTTGCCTGGGCAGGATTGGCAGAAATTGTCGTTGGTGCAATCGGACTTATAATAATCTATCGAATAAACGGACATTATATAAAAGCCTGGCGAGGCAGCGTTGCACGTGCAAAAAGCCTATTTAGTGACAGTTGGCCGCTGATATTGTCAGGTATTGTTATCATGATTTATATGCGGATTGATCAGGTTATGCTTGGTGAGATGGTTGGGAACCAGGAGGTTGGAGTTTATTCAGCGGCAGTACGTCTTGCGGAGGCGTGGTATTTTATTCCAATGGCTATTTTTTCTTCTGTTTTCCCAAGTATTGTAAAAGCCAAGTCACTCAGCGAAACCCTTTTTTATGAACGATTGCAAAAGCTTTACAATTTGATGGCGTTAATGGCCTATGTTGTTGCTATCCCTGTAACATTTATTGCAGGATGGGTAATAGAAATAGTATTTGGTGTGGCATACCGTGGGGCTGGTCCTATGCTTGCAGTTTTAATATGGGCTGGGTTGTTCGTGAATCTGGGGGTTGCTCGAAGTTCTTTTTTGACTACCTTGAATTGGACAGGAGTTCATTTTATGACTGTATTTCTGGGTTGTCTCGTAAATGTGGTTTTGAATTATCTGTTAATTCCTCTTTATGGAGGGATGGGTGCGGTTATTGCTTCGTGTTTTGCATATTGGCTTGCGGTTCATGGAGCATGTTTCTTCTATAAGCCACTATTTAAAACTGGCTATATGTTAACTAAAGCAATGATTTATCCAAGGATATGGTGATAAAAAGAATCAATAAAGAAATGATTGATTTTGAAGGGATGGTACCTGTTAATAACTATTCTTGGTGCACTTCCATATTCTATATGGAGAGAAATTGCCTTGAAATATAAAATCAAAATCTTTTTAACCTATGGCCCTCAAAGTTAGGTAATTACTATTGTTTTTGGTATTGTCAATCTTTATCCATCGGCGTTTTTAAAAATCGTAAGGATAATGAAAGAAGTAATAAAAAAATTATTACCTGGTGCAGTATTGCAAGCATATAGGTATATAAAGCTTGACATACTTAATGGATATGCAGTGAAATCTTATTCTCAAGAAGGTGAGGATATGGTTCTTTATCGAATTTTCGAAAAACAGAAATCTGGGTTTTATGTTGATATAGGTGCATATCATCCCAAGCGCTTTTCTAATACCTATTTTTTTTATAAGCGTGGTTGGAGGGGAATCAATATTGAACCTAATCCTGAAGCTATTAAACTGTTTAAGAAGTACCGCGTTGGTGACATAAATCTTGAGATGGGCGTATCAGATCAAGAAGGAGAGTTAACTTATTTTATGTTTGATGATCCCGCATTAAATTCATTTGATAAAAACCTGACCGAAAAGAGGGTGATCAATACAAATTATCAAATTATTGCTGAGAAAAAAATAAAAGTGAATCGACTCGATGCGATACTTGCTGATTACTTACCAAAGGGTATAAATTTTGACTTCATGTCTATCGATGTGGAAGGGTATGACTGGAATGTCCTCAAATCTAATAATTGGGAACTCTATAGACCAAAATGCTTATTAGTAGAATCATTGGAATCGAGCCTTTCAAGCGTTTTTGACTGCCCAATGTATCGTTATTTAACTGATCGCAATTATGAACTCTTCGCCAAAACATTTAACTCGTTATTTTATATGGATAGACGCAAGCAGGATTAATGACGGCTACAAAATTAAAGAATGTGTGGAGAAAAGGAAGGGGTCAAAATTTCAAAAAACCTTGTGATACTTTTTACACCATTTCTGTAAAGGAATTAGTATTGTCATATAAAATCTTATTATCATGTTTGATGTAAAAATGACATTAACCCCAATTGCTTTATTCGTTTATAATAGATTGTGGCATATGCGACAAACTATTGAAGCGTTACAGAGAAATGAAACGGCAGGGGCTAGTGACCTTTTTATATTTTCAGATGGCCCAAGATCTGAAACTGATAAAGAAAAAGTATTAGAAGTGAGGGAGTATATCAAAACAATCACCGGCTTTAAGAGCACAACCCTCATCGAAAGGGAACGGAACTTCGGTTTGGCACAGTCAATCATTACAGGTGTTACAGAAATAATTAACCGTTATGGCAGAATTATTGTGCTTGAAGATGATATGATAAGTTCTCCTTACTTTTTAAAATTTATGAATGAGGCATTGGAATTTTATAGAGAAGAGGAAAAGGTCGTATGCATCCACGGCTATATTTATCCTATCAAAGCGAAATTACCTGAGACTTTTTTCCTGATGGGTGCTGACTGCTGGGGATGGGCAACCTGGAAAAGAGGATGGGATCTTTTAAAGGCAGACGGGGAAAAACTTTTAAACGAACTGAAACAAAAACATCTGGAGAAAAAGTTCGACATAAACGGAGCTTATCCTTACACAAAAATGCTAGAAGACCAAATTCGAGGTAAAAACAATTCCTGGTCTGTGCTTTGGCGTGCTTCTGCTTTTTTAAAAGACAGATTAATGCTTCATCCTGGAAGACCATTGATTCACAATATTGGAACCGATGACAGCGGGACTCATCGCGGGAAATCAAGTATATTTAATACTGAAGTTTCCGACAAGCCAGTTCTGATAGATAAAATTCCCCTTGAAGAAAATAGTTATGTATATAAAGAATTTGAGAATTATCTGAAGTCTAAAAAGTCCATTTTTATTCCCTGGATCTTTGGTGTGACAAAAAAATTTTGCCGTGGGTACAAATGAATAAATACATTAAAGAAACCATAAAAGACTTTATACCGCCTGTATTTTTAAAAATTGCGCAAGACATTACCGCAAAATACGGTTTTTTTGGTAATTATTCAAGTTGGGATGCAGCTAAAAAGGCATCTACAGGGTATGGTGATGATCTGATATTAACCAAAGTTAAAAAATCCTTTTTAAAAATCAAAGCTGGTGAAGCATTTTGTGAGAGGGATTCGGCTTTATTTAACAGTATTCAATGTTCTTGGCCATTACTGGCTGGTTTATTATGGATTGCCTCAAAAAATAACAATAGGCTCATTGTGGCTGATTTTGGCGGTTCTCTCGGCAGCACATATTTTCAATGCAAGCTTTTCCTTTCAAACCTTAATGAGTTAAAGTGGAATATTATTGAACAGAAAAAATTTGTCGCTTGCGGTAAGGAAATGTTTGAGAACGAGCAACTCCATTTTTCCTACGATTTAGAGTCCTGCTCGCAACAGGTTAACCCTGATGTAATAATATTATCAGCCGTTCTTCAGTATCTGGAGAATCCTTATTTATTTCTTGAAAAGATAATAAACATGGATTTTAAATATATTATTTTTGACAGGACACCTTTTTTAAACAAAGGCAAAGATCGGATTACGATACAAAAAGTGCCACCGCACATCTACGATGCAAGTTACCCAGCCTGGTTTTTTAATGAGGAGAAATTTTTGAAATTTTTTCCAGAAAAATATAGAATGATTGCTGAATTTGACGCTCACGACAAAGTAAACATACCATCAAAATTTAAAGGATTTATTTTTGGAAAAATAGAAATAAAGAGTAATTAGTAAAATTATGTTTAGAATCGTTAATAAAATATTAGGTAAAGTTTCAATCAGTTTACAAACTACTAAAGCCTATAATAAGCCCGTAAATGCGATTTTCGAAATGTCAAACAACTGTAATTTAAACTGTCCCTTATGTAATTCTGGCAGTTTGAGAAGGTATTATAAGCACATTCAAAGAGGCTGTATGAATTTTGAAACTTTTAAAGCAGGATTGGATAAATTACTCCCAGAATTAGAATCTATTCTTTTGTATAACTGGGGAGAACCTCTTTTGAATAAAGAATTATTCATATGTATTGAATATGCTAATAAAAATCGAGTTAAAACACAGCTTAGTACAAATATGATGTTATACACAGAAGAAATTGGGAAAAAACTGGTTGAAACAGAACTAACAAAGTTAATAGTTTCTTGTGATGGAATAAGCCAGGAAACGTATGAAAAATATAGACAGGGAGGAAACCTTTCGAAAATCATTGAAGGTGTAGATAACCTGATTGAATTTAAAAAAAAACTGAAAGCAAGAACACCACTAATCGAAATGCAATGCATAGTGTTCAAGTTTAATGAAAATGAAATGGCGGAATATGAAAAATTCTGGAAGGCAAGAGGGGTAGATGCTGTTAATTTTATAAGAATGTCTTTCATGTCAAAATTAGGGAAAGATATTTCTCTAAAATTAGATTACGTTCCTAATAACAAAGAATATCAACCTTATCACCCTTATGGGACATTGAGAAAATGTGACAGTTTGTATAATCATGTTACAATAGACTGGAACGGTGATTGGTATACCTGCTGTTTCCCGTCTGGAGAAAGAAAGTATAGAGTCGGTAACTTGGTAAGTGATAATTTCTGGGAAGTATGGAATGGAGAAAAATACAAATACAATAGAAGGTTGTTGAAAAAACAGAAATCTGAAGGCTTTTACCATGAAACCACGTGCCATGATTGTACTGGCATCTATCCTAGAAAGGAGACAAATAGATATTGGAATTAGTCAGTTATAGTCATTGTTTCCTTTTGTCTGTTTTTGAGTATGCGTAATTGATTAAAAAACTAAAAAAATTAATCAACAGCGAACAATTTAGACCCTCCATCTTAGGGCTTTTTTTAAATCCTTTTTTCTTTGCCAGAAAAGGATTATTTGAAAATATCTTTGCCCTGGCAAAGTACATAAGTGGTAAAACCCTTGATATTGGTTGTGGACAAAAACCTTATGAAAAATTGTTCAATTCCTCCCGTTATGTTGGTCTTGAGATTGAGACTCTTGAGAATAAAAAAAATAAAAGGGCAGATTGTTTTTACGATGGTAAGACTTTCCCATTTCGAGATGATGAATTTGAGAGCGTAATTGTTAGTGAAGTCTTTGAACATGTTTTCAATCCTGATGACTTCTTAAATGAGATACATAGGGTATTAAAACCGGGTGGAACGTTGCTTATAACAGTTCCTTTTGTTTGGGATGAGCATGAACAACCGAATGATTATGCACGTTACACTTCTTTCGGTTTGCGGCACATATTGGAAAAATCCGGCTTTGAAGTAATTGAACACAGAAAAAGTGTGTGCGATATTCGAGCGGTCTTTCAACTGCTCAACGGCTATATTTACAAAAAAACAGTCACAAAAAATATTTATGCAAATATTCTCATTACAGCCTTTTTCATGTCTCCCTTTAACATTTTGGGTGAATTGCTTTCAAAGGTGCTGCCAAAGAATGAAGATTTATACCTGGATAATGTAATTCTATTAAAGAAGAAAATATCCGCATGAGAAATTTCCAGGAATTTGTTAACACAAAAGTACTTATTACAGGTGGACTTGGTTTCATTGGCTCATCGCTTGCCCGACGATTGGTTCAGCTTCACGCCAATGTCACCTTAGTAGATAGCCTTATCCCACTCTATGGTGGTAATTTTTTTAACATCCATAATATAAAAGACCAGGTGACCGTTAATATCAGTGATGTCCGAGATCCTTATGCGATGGCTTATCTTGTTCAGGGGCAGGACTATTTATTTAATCTGGCAGGCCAAACCAGTCATATAGATTCAATGACTGATCCGCAAACCGACCTTGATATTAATGCATCAGCCCAGTTATCCATTCTTGAAGCATGTCGTAAACACAACCCAAGTGTAAAAATTATCTTTGCCAGTACTCGCCAACTCTATGGTAAGCCAGAGTACCTGCCGGTTGATGAGAAACATCCCATTCGTCCTGTCGATGTGAATGGTATTAATAAGCTGGCAGGCGAGTGGTACCATTTGCTTTATAACAATGTTTATAAAATTCGTGCCTGTGCGCTGCGCTTAACCAATACATACGGCCCTGGCATGCGGGTAAAGGATGCGCGACAGACATTCCTGGGAATCTGGGTAAGGAATTTGATTAAAGGAATACCGATTAAAGTATTTGGTAACGGACTCCAATTACGCGACTTCAATTATGTTGAGGATGTGGTGGATGCCCTCTTGCTCGCAGCCGTTAATCCTAAAGCCGATGGTGAGGTATTTAATTTAGGGAGCACTGAATACATTAATTTAAGAAATTTGGCTACTTTATTGATTGAGATTTTTCAAAAAGGCATCTATGAGATACTGCCCTTTCCTCCCGATCTCAAGGCAATCGACATTGGTGATTATTACAGTAATTACAGCAAGATTAATAAATCTTTGGGATGGTCACCACGTGTTCCCCTTAGAGATGGGCTGAAGCAAACTATTGAGTACTATATTCAGAACAAAACTAACTATTTAGAATAGATATGATTTTGATGAATGACTTCCGGGCAGAACCTATAGAGCTTATACAGCAGGAAGTTGCCGCGGTTGAAAGGGTGATTAAGTCTGGTTGGTACATTCTTGGAAGCGAAGTCAGGAATTTTGAGTCAGCTTGGGCTAATCGCTGTCGGGTAAAGTATGCTGTTGGGGTTGGTAATGGGATGGATGCCATTGAAATTGGGTTGCGAGCTCTTAACATAGGTCCTGGAGATGAAGTAATTACTACCCCTATGACAGCTTTTGCTACTGTGTTGGCGATTATTCGTGCTGGCGCAACGCCGGTGCTTGCTGATATTAATCCCGCAACAGCCTTGTTAGATCCTCTGAGTGTTGAACGATGCTTATCCTCTCATACAAGGGCAGTCTTACTT
>JANLHY010000516.1 GCA_024653795.1 Candidatus Brocadiaceae bacterium
CAACAGTACCTTTAGCTTCTTTTACCGTGAGGCATGCCCCATTAACGGCAATACTTTCCCCAAGCTTAAGGTTTTCGGCTAAATCACCAATATCCAAAAGCAGTTCTGCTCCTCCTGCCTTCAGAGACAATTTTTTTATTACTGCCAAATTTTCAATAATGCCAGTAAACATAAATAATTTTCAAGAATTTGACCTCCCCTCCTTGCGAAGGAGGGGACGGGGAGGGGTTATAAGATTCTACCAAGGATGGTTTTCCCTGCCGTTACTTTATCTCCTACCTTGACCATTGCCTCAAATGTAACCGAACTTGGGACAAAGACCTCCACCCGCGAACCAAACTTTATCATGCCAAATCGCTGCCCCTGCTCAAAGACGTCGCCCACCTTACAGGCACAGACAATGCGTTTGGCGATCTTGCCGGCAATTTGTTTCACGGTAATTTTTATGGAACTCCCGATCAGAGACAAACCCATCACATTGTTTTCGTTACTGCTAAAACACTCATCGTCCCTGGCGTCCAGGAATTTACCTTTTGTATGGTTGATAAACTCCACACGACCATGAACAGGCACACGGTTTACGTGTACATTCAATACGGACATGAAAATACTAATCTTAGTTGTATCACATTTTAAGTAATTATCCTCAAAGACAGGAACTACGTGGGACACCGTCCCGTCCGCAGGGGCAATGATGAGTGACGTATCTTGTGGGGTTTTTCTGTTAGGATCTCGAAAGAAATTAAATAAAAAAGACAAAAAGAAGAGTGGAATAGGCACAAGCCAGGGAAACAGCACTATAGAGAATCCCATTCCCACAATACAAGGAATGCTGAAGAGAATCAGTTCTCTTATTCCATATTTAGCCAGTGGTATCCGCATACAATTTTCCCAACAAATATCCAAATCAGTGTTTTTACAAGATAACAAATATACCAAAATAATCCCATTTTCCTATAAAATATTAATATTCTGTTTGACAAGTCATAAAATATTTGTTACAAAAACCACTCATATTTCCACTTTTTTTATTTTCCATAACTTATGTTGTTTCAAAGGTATACATATAAAACAGGAGAAGCAATTGACTACCATTAGTTGTGTTAAGGGACGCGAGATTCTGGATTCTCGCGGGAACCCTACGATAGAAGTGGACGTGATTTTAAAAGACGGAACGTTGGGACGTGCTGCCGTTCCTTCGGGTGCATCCACCGGGAAACGAGAGGCTCTGGAACTAAGGGATACAGACAAACCGAAGCGCTATCTGGGTAAAGGCGTACAAACGGCCGTTAAAAATGTAAATGAAATTATTGCACACAAACTTGAGGGAATGGACGCTACCAGACAGGTAGAGATTGACAACCTCCTCATAAAGTTAGACGGAACAAAAAACAAGGAAAAACTGGGCGCTAACGCCATGCTGGGCGTCTCTCTTGCCGTTGCCAAAGCAGCAGCCAACGCATTGTGTCTTCCGCTTTATCGATACATCGGCGGGACGAACGCCAGGGTACTTCCCGTCCCCATGATGAATATCCTAAACGGCGGTAAGCATGCAGATAACAACATGGATATCCAGGAATTCATGATCGTGCCTATTGGCGCTGATAGTTTTACTGAGGCATTACGCATGGGCGCTGAGGTCTTTCACAACCTTCGTTCTGTATTGAAATCAAAAGGATATAATACCAACGTGGGTGATGAAGGAGGTTTTGCCCCCAACCTCAAGACCCATGAAGAAGCCCTCGACCTGATTATGGAGGCGATCAAAAAAGCCGGCTACGAGGCTGGCAGAGATATCTATCTGGCGCTAGACCCGGCAGCCAGTGAATTTTATAAGGAAGGGAAATATATATTACGGTCGGAAGGAGGCGCTAAAAAAACACATGACGAAATGATAGAGCTTTATTCGAAATTTTCAAATAAATACCCCATCTGTAGCATAGAAGACGGACTTTCGGAAGAAGACTGGGACGGCTGGAAAAAGCTCACGAAAAAGATGGGTGACAAAATGCAAATCGTGGGAGACGATATCTTCGTTACAAATACGGAAATCCTTGCAAAAGGGATTGAGCAGGGAGTGGCCAATTCCATCCTGATCAAGGTCAATCAAATCGGCACGCTCACAGAAACACTCAATGCCATAGAAATGGCCAGGATGAACGGTTACACGACTGTTATATCCCACCGTTCTGGCGAAACAGAAGACACAACCATTGCCGATCTTGCCGTTGCTACGAATGCGGGTCAGATAAAAACGGGTTCTCTCTGCAGAACAGATCGGATATGTAAATACAACCAACTCATACGTATCGAAGAAAACCTTTCTGACAATGCAATTTATGGAGGCAAACTATGCAAGATGCAAAAATTGCCGTAAAGAAAAATAAGTATTTTGGGAAATTTGTACTGATGGTGTTCGTAACGTCATGCGTGGTAATATTATTTTCTTCAATAATCACCAAAGTCAGGCAGGATAGATTCCGCATGCAGGAAAGCAAGACGATGCTTGAAAAACAAGCCGCACAGCTCGCGGCCGAGAATTCCATACTTGATAGAGAATATTCTGCCTTAAAGAGCGATCCGGTTCGTATTGAACAGGAAGCCCGAAACCAATTCGGCTATATAGCGCCCGATGAGGTTACCTATTCGAAATATAATTTTCACATTAAAAGCACCACAAAGAAAGAACCTGCGAAAGCCGTGTCTCAGAACCGATGGAAGGCATTTCTCTTTGAATGCCCATTTCCATGGCAGTTTCCGGCATTGATTGTCCTTATTGCGGCAGCCTATTATTTGATTTCATATCACTGTGAATATAGAAAACTACATCAATCAAATTGTTAAAAATGCAAAAGCGGCGTCACGAATAATCGCTTCCGCCAACACTGCAACAAAAAACGCTGCCCTTAATTACATCGCAGAGGGTATCATCTCCTCCGCTGCCATGCTCAAGTCAGAAAATGAGAAGGATATTACTGCCGCACAAAAGGCAGGACTATCTGATGCTATCATCGACCGCCTTCTTCTTACTGATAGTCGCATCAAGGGCATGGCTGACGGCGTTAGACAAATCATCGGTCTTTCAGACCCTGTCGGACAGTTGATTTCAGGGCATACCAGGCCCAATGGCTTACAAATCCAAAAGGTACGCGTACCTATCGGTGTCATTGTCATTATCTATGAATCAAGACCCAACGTCACTGCCGATGCGGCTGCATTGTGTCTGAAGGCTGGCAATGCAGTCATCCTGCGCGGCGGGAAGGAATCAATCCACTCCAATATTGCCATAAACAAAATCCTCACATCTGCCTTAGAAAAGGCAGGATTAGACAATCGGTGTATCCAGCTTGTGGAGATTATCGAACGCGAAGCCATTGACTACTTACTCAAGGCAGATCAATATGTAGACGTCGTTATACCAAGAGGCGGCGAGGCGCTTATCCGGACTGTAGTGGAGAAATCCACCATCCCTGTCATCAAGCACTACAAAGGTGTGTGTCATACTTATGTAGATGAGTTTGCTAACCTCAAGATGGCGGAAGAAATTTGTTTTAATGCCAAAGTACAACGCCCGGCTACCTGTAATGCCATGGAAACCATGTTGGTGCACGAAAAGGTTGCCCCAATTTTTTTGCCCTCTATAGCAAATAAATTGCAGGATGCAAAGGTAGAAATCCGGTGTTGCAGCAAGACGTGCAACATTCTGGGTAGGGGCGAACCTTGTGTTCGCCCAAAACAGGCCACTGAGGATGATTTTTATAACGAATACCTCGACCTCATTTTAAATATAAAGGTTGTAAATTCCCTGGACGATGCCATTGCCCACATGGCCAAATATGGGTCAAACCATTCCGATGCGATTGTCACAGACAATGTTGCCAACGCCCTGAGGTTTACCAAAGAGGTTGATTCGGCAGCCGTGTACGTCAATGCCTCCACCCGTTTCACCGACGGCTATGAATTTGGCATGGGCGCTGAGATCGGCATCAGCACAGACAAACTCCACGCCCGCGGCCCTATGGGGCTTGAAGAACTTACCTCTTACAAATTCGTGGTCTTTGGGAATGGGCAAGTGAGGAAATAATAAACTATGCGATTTACTTACGATCCGCGTTATAACATTGCATATATCCGTTTTCATGAAAAGAGTACCGAAGTTGAAACCATACGAATTAGTGATGAGTTGAACATTGATATGGCGCCGGATGGAACAATTTATGGTATCGAACTTCTCAATATAGAAAGGGATTTGTTCTATGGCCATGATGGACAAATCGGAAAAGATACCAAAGCAGATGCAACCTGTGTTTGATGCCGTTGTTGTACTGACTGATGCATTTTGCAAAGAATATCTAAACGAAGAATATCGGCATTTAGCACGGCGCGCAACTGCTGCCATGTGTCGCAAACGTCTCACTCCTTTAGTAAAGGGTGATCTCACGAGTTGGGCATGTGGCATTATCTACGCACT
>JANLHY010000540.1 GCA_024653795.1 Candidatus Brocadiaceae bacterium
AAAATGCCTGATTTTGGGTTAAAAGAGGAAGAAATAGAGTCATTGATAGTAATGCTATCAGGGCTGAGAGAAGAGAAACTTTCTGGGGCGTATATCGCCAGACTGACAGAAAAAGAACGATCGATAGTTGAAGGGAGGAGATTGATAGGGAAGTACAATTGTACAGGCTGCCACCAGCTTGATCTTGATAGATTGTATCTTGCCGGAGACATCGAAGCAAAAGGGATGATAAAGCTGGAAGAAGACGCTGGTGTGTATTTTCAGCTCTGGGAGGATAATGAGAAGTTAGGGCATAAGGCAGGCGAAACGGTGTTTCTGGATGAAAAACTGATACTGGATAAGAAAAGGGCGGTTGGGGGCGATATAGCGCCGTCAATAATTGCTTATCATGTAGAGAGTGAAGGTTTAATACCGGAAGAAGCAGGGGTATTCACACCACCGCTATTGTATAGGGAGGGTAAGAAGGTGCAGAGTGAATGGGCCTTCGGGTTTTTAAAAGAGCCATTCGACCTGAGACCCTGGCTGAATATAAAAATGCCGTCATTTACCCTGCCAGCTGATGAGGCAACCAGCCTTGCAAGGTTTTTTGCCGTGAGAGAAGAGGAAGAGTATCCTTACGAGTATATAACCGAAACACAGAAGTGGTATATAGAGAGCAAAGAGGTAAAATCACCGGGCTATCTGTCATCGGCTAAGAGATTATTTGAGTCCAAGGACGTCAACTGCATATCATGCCATGTAAGAGGCGAAAAGCTGCCTGAAGGCGACCCATCAGGCTGGGCGCCCGACCTTATGCTTGCCAATCGGAGGTTAAAACCTGATTGGATAAAGAGGTGGCTGCTCGACCCACAATCCATCCAACCCGGGACAAAGATGCCAAAGTTCTTCAGAGAGGGCGAGTTTCAGGACTACATCCCTGGAACACCTGCGGAACAAACAGAGGTGATGAAGGATTATTTAATGAATTTGTGGGAATAATTGACACATTCACGAAAAGTGTTTAAAGGGATTTGGCAAAGTCATACCCGAAGATGGAACACTTTTTTAAGTCTTCCTCTGTTGGTGAAAAAATAACTTTGAACGGAGGCTGAACAACGTTAAGTTTGAGACCTTTTAGGCGGTCTTCCATGAGTCGTGTTGCCTCGCCGCTCCACCCGTAAGTGCCGAAAGTTGCGCACTTTTTCCCTTTTATATTAACGCTAAACATAACATCAATAATATCCCAGACAGGGCGCAGCGCATCTCCATTTATCGTAGACGAACCAAACACGACCCCATCTGCCGACTCTATCTCACACCTCATAAATTCGGGTGAGACACTGACCGCATCAAGCAGTTTGACCTCTGTATTCATTATTGATGCCCCTCTGGCCACTGCTTCTGCCATCTTTTTCGTATTTCCATACATGGACGCATAAAAGACCAAGATCAGCCTTTTGTTGGGATCCTTCCTCGGTGTACTCCAGTCTTTGTATGCATTAATGTATTTCCATGGGTCAGTGCGAAGGATGGGGCCATGGCTTGGGGCAATCAACTGGATATTTAAACCTTTAATCTTTTCGATTGCCTCGAGTATCTTCTTCCGGTAAGGACCCATGACATGTTCGTAATAATGCCTGAAATCAGGAGCGAAGTCGTCTACGCGGTCGTCAAAAAGCCGTTCATCGCAAAAATGAGTTGCAAACCCGTCACAGGGAAAAAGCACACGGTCTTCTTCTACATACGTAAACATGGTATCCGGCCAATGCCAGTATGGCGCATGGATGAACTTTAATTGCTTATTGCCAAGACTGATACACTCACCATCCTCAACGGTCTTTCCTTTGAAATCCATGTGAAGTATATTTTTCAGAAAAAGTGCAGCAGTCTTCGTGGATAGGATTTGAGCATTCGGGTTTTCTTTCAATACATAGCCCAACGCCCCGGAATGGTCCATTTCTGTATGATTGACAACGATATACTGAATATCCTTGATATTGATTAATGATCGAAGTTTATCAAGAAATTCCCCGGCAAACTTTTCATGCACACAATCGATGAGTGTGGGTTTATCGGCCTGGATGAGATAAGAATTGTATGTAGTGCCAAAACGGGTTTCAAACACCACATCAAACGCCCTGAGTGTGGCATTTAAAACCCCGACCCAATGGATATCTTTTTTGACTTCTAAGGTTTGCATGGGTGATTATGAAACATTTATCTTCTTTTTTACAAAATTCATCAGTCCGCCGGCCTGAATAATTTCCTGCATTTCCTGGGGAAATGGTTCGAATTTGAATCGTTTCTTTGTGGCAAGATCAATGATTTCTCCGGTCGAGAGGTTGACTTCTATTTCATCGCCTTCCCGAATCTGTTCGGCCGCTTCAGGACACTCAAAAATAGGTAAACCAATATTGATTGCATTTCTA
>JANLHY010000542.1 GCA_024653795.1 Candidatus Brocadiaceae bacterium
CATGCCAAAATTAGGATGTCCTGGATGTAATAACCATACTATGGAATGTACAGAGAAATATAAAGACTAAAAGTCCGCCCGTAGGGCGCTAATTAAATATGAAATAAAATTGAAGGATGGAAATTTGTTTAAACGAGGGAAAACTACTAATGGTAATATCATAGTTCTTGAGAATGGCGTTTGTGATAGAATTACAAACTTGACGGAAATAAATACAATAAGACAGTATATGACCAACAGATCGGATCAGAAGGTAAACAATATTGAAAGTAAGCTTGAAGAAAAGAAAGAAGAACAAGATAAAATGCAGATTAATCAGGGTGAGGATAAAACGGTTATAGAAAAAAATACAGAAGAAACGGTTGAAATCTATAAACTCTTTGGTATCAGCAAAGATTTTCAATCTTCCATTATAAAAGACCCAATGACTGTTGATCTACTAAATGGTTTCAGTGAAGATTTTCTATCTTCCATTATACAAGTATCAACGATTGTTGATTCACTAAATATGAAATTAGGAACTGATCTTAGAGGAAGGGAACATTCTTTACGTGACTTTATAAAAAACAAACTTTTATTCCTAATTTTCTGGGCAGAATGGGCCACTCCATTAAAGCAAATAATATTTTTTAATGATCTTTGCAAGCCAGCAAAATTAAGTAATGTTAATGTGGTAGGCATTGTAATGGGCGGTAGACAACGTAATGTAGAAGAATTCATTCGAAAGAATAATATTCTATTTCCTATCTTAATGGACACAAATTATACTGCGGCAAAAACTTTCAGAGTAAAAGGTGTTCCAGAAACATTTGTTATTAATCAAGATGGAACGATTATTAATAAGTTTTATGTGTTTAATATTGAATCTCATATTGCAATGTTGAACATATTACCCACAAAAATAATAAGGACAAAAACATTTGACGTATCTTATTTCCCAATTTTACATGCAAAAATAAATTCCTTAGAAGTTGACTGGATTGATTATATAAATACAAACTATGATAAATTCGTAACTATTCATCGAAAATATTCTAAAAATATCTTGAGAATTTGTTTGACAAGGTTTTTTGTTATAGAATTGTGAATTTGTCTGTTAATTACATGTTGTTATATTTTGGTTAATGGCAGTTCTCTTTGTCCCACCCAAGGCATTAGATATACAAATAGTACCTTGTCGTTGTCAATTTATTTCCGTACCTTAGCATGGATTATAAGGCGTAAAATATGGGCTAAATAACCTGTGGTATAATAGTTTTTATTGGTAATTTAAAGCTATTTAGCACTGGTGTTATCCATTGACAATCAACAATATCAATATTGATGCAACACTCAAGAAAGTAAATTCACTTCTCGCTGAAGAGAAAGAATTGTCACCAACAATGCGATCTATGGTTGAGTTGCTGATATTGCTGGTAACGTTGTTAGTTAATCGTTTGAATGTAAACAGCCGTAATAGTAGCAAGTCGCCATCAAGGGATCCGAATCGCAAGAAAGTAAGCAAGGCGAAAGATGGTAAGAAAGCGGGTGGTCAAAAAGGTCGTGAGGGTGTAACACTTCAAAAAGTTGATGATCCTGAAGAGATTGAAGTTATCAAGATTGATCGACGAACGCTTCCCCGTGGAAAGTATAAAGATGTGGGTTATGAATCACGACAGGTATTTGACATAAATATTTCCAGAATTGTAACAGAATATCAAGTGCAGATTCTTGAAAATGATAAAGGGGACCAGTTTGTTGCATCTTTTCCGGAAGGAGTAACAAAGGCAGTACAATATGGAACTGGTCTGAAAGCACATGCAGTGTATATGTCACAGTATCAACTGATTCCCTATAACAGGATCCAGGATTATTTTTGTAATCAACTTGAGATACCGGTAAGCGCGGGCTCACTTTACAATTTTAACCACGAAGCGTACGATTTGTTGGAAGATTTTGAGGGAAAAGCCAAGAGCAAGCTTGTTGGCTCGCCATTGCTCCATGTAGACGAAACGGGAATTAATATAAATGGAAGTGGGCATTGGCTGCATAGTACCTCCAATGGTTTATGGACATACTTTTTCCCGCATAAAAGGCGGGGAACAAAGGCGATGAATGCAATTGGTATATTGCCTGAATATATGGGTACTCTCTGCCATGATCATTGGAAGCCTTATTATACATATGACTGCATCCACGCCCTTTGTAACGCTCATCATTTAAGAGAATTGACAAAGGTGTGGGAAGAGGAAAAGCACGAGTGGGCCAGGGATGTCAGGGAATTACTTGAAGAGACTTGCCATGCAGTGAACAATGCGGGAGGCTTGTTAACAAGCAGTGAGTCTGAGAAATATCAACAAGAGTATATCATGATATTACAAAAGGCAGATGCGGAATGTCCTCCGCCTGATATGACAAACCGAAAGGGGAAAAGAGGGCCGGTAAAAAGAACAAAAGCCAGGAATCTTCTGGAACGATTGCTAAAATACAAGGAGGATGTGCTAAGGTTTATGGATGACATCATTGTTCCATTTACAAATAATTTGAGTGAAAATGATATCAGGATGACAAAAGTTCAGCAGAAAATATCAGGATGTTTTCGTTCTATGCAAGGAGCAAAGATTTTCTGCCGTGCTCGTAGCTACCTTTCAACTTGCCGAAAGCAAGAGATAAAATCAAGCCAGGCTTTAGAGATATTGTTTCGAGGTGAATTGCCAGATTTTATTTGATAGCACTGGTAATATTCCAAAATACGCTGAATAGTTACA
>JANLHY010000557.1 GCA_024653795.1 Candidatus Brocadiaceae bacterium
TCGTAGTGAGCTCAGTCGAACGATAAGACCATCACTAACCCCAGCCTTAAGGCTGGGGTTAGTGGGTACACGTCATACCGGGGCTTTAGCCCTGATGGCACAGCAACATGAAGTTGTTTATGTTATTTATTGTCAATCTCTTAATCCCCTCTCGAGAGTGGAATGGGGTGTGTCATAAGGGTAAATAACACACCCCTTTGCCCTATACTGTGGAGACGCATAGCAATGCGTCTCTACAAGAAAGGACAATAAGGTATTCCACCCTTCTTGAATGTACCCAGAATGTTTATTTTAAAATTGAATTTTAAATGACTCCCCCACTAAAAAGGAGCTTTGGCTGCGGCTATGCTGCGCTATGCAATTACTGAGAGATTTGATAATTGAAGAGATAAATAGAAAAGGCAAAATTACCTTTGCCGAGTTTATGCAAATGGCGCTGTATCATCCGAAATACGGCTATTATAATTCAGATAGAGCGCTGGTTGGGAGATTTGGAGATTTCTATACAAGCCCTACCGTCCACAGGATTTTCGGGGAACTCATGGCAAAACAACTGGAAGAGATGTGGCGGATTATGGGCAAAGAGATGTTCACCATTGTGGAACTGGGCGCTAACAGTGGATGGTTGTGTTATGATATTATTCAGTGGGTAAAGACGGAATGTGCGGAATTTTATGGAAGTCTCCGTTATATTATTGTTGAGACAAACCCTTATGCAAGGAAGAAACAGAAGTTGCTCCTGAACTCTGTTGGTAGTGCCGATGAAAAGGTATCGTGGCATACCTGCGCAAAAGATGGGTTTTCTTTCGATAAGATTCATGGATGTTTTCTGTCAAATGAGTTTGTGGACGCCTTACCCGTCCATCGGATAAAGGTAAAAAATAAGATTTTAAAAGAGTTATATGTGGGTTATAATAACGGAAAATTTATTGAAAGAGAAGATGAAATATCTACGCATGAGTTAACAAAGTACCTTGAACCACTTCAGGTATATTTAAAGGAAGGGCAGGAATATGAGGTAAATTTAGATGCTGTTTGTTGGTTACAGCAGGTTTCTCATACATTGAGCAAGGGATTTGTAATTACCATTGATTATGGCGATACAATTGACGGCATATTTAGGGAAAACGATGTTGAGAGTACATTAAGGTGCTTTTATAAACACACCGTCAATCGTAATTATTACGAGCGGATTGGTGAACAGGACATAACTGCCCATGTGGATTTTACGAATCTTATGAATGCCGGGAGGTCGGCAGGATTGGAGGTTACGGGTTTTACAAAGCAATCCCATTATTTAATTGCCTTAGGTATTCTGGAACGATTAAGCAATACAAACAAAGATATTGAGACGATACTTAAAGCAAAAAATCTCTTTCATCCAGAGGGGATGGGAAATGTCTTCAAGGTGTTAATTCAGCATAAAAATATTGAACGTCCTTACTTGGCTGGTTTAAGACCATTATCTTCATTAACAATGTAAAATGTTTATTGGAAAGGGGGTTGTATGAAGACGAGTCATACATCAGAACCTAACTCTATGATGGAAGTGCTCATGGAAGCCATCAAGAGGGAACAGGA
>JANLHY010000062.1 GCA_024653795.1 Candidatus Brocadiaceae bacterium
ACCTTTTTCTGATTTGATTATCGATCATATTTACTTTATACACAATTTCCTTTACCTTTTGTTCTTGTTTGTTGACCACGTTCTCGGACAACCTGTTAACCATCGCTTATCGCAATAAAGACTGTTTTAAAGACGAAAATACTCTTCCACTGCGGCGGGTTATACGTATATCCGGAAATAAGCTCATGAAAAATTACACCCCTTTTCAAGATTTCTGATTTAACCGTATTAGCTGAGATTGAAAATGTGTCTCGTGGAGATTGCCGCAATATGCATGGGAACCAGGAAGGGGTCACCAGGAAGGGGTCACACCTTGATTAGTGATTATATTGTTGACAATAGAAGAGAATTCCCCATTTTCATGAGGACAAGTTTGCTATCTTGTCTGCCATGACAAGACAGAGGAATGGAAATGGGGTCACACCTTGATTAGTGATTAAATTGTTGACACGAGAAGGCAATTCCCCATTTTCATGAGGACAAGTTTGTTGCCTTGTTTGCCATGACAAGACAATGGCGCATAGAAGAGCGGAGCGGGGTCAGGTCTTGCTTCTTGATGTTGTAATTATTGACTCAGTGTTGAAAGACGGTTAAGCTTTCGCTATGGCAGTGAATAATCGTCCGATAGCCTCCGAATTTCGGATCGCGGAATTCTGATTGCAGATTGTTTTATGCCTCAACCCTATATTGCATGGTTTACAAAGAGTTTGCCAACAGAATATCGTTTCTTTCTCCTCAGGGATACCGGGGGAGCAGGCAGAGTGTCAGGGACAGGTGCTTTAAAATCAATAAGGACAGAAGAAATGTATAGACCTCGTATCTATTTGGACACATCAGTAATCGGTGGTTGCTTCGATGATGAGTTTAAACAGTATTCAAACCAATTATTTGAGGAATTTATATCAGGGAAGAAAAAAATCGTAATTTCTGATATAGTGTTGTTTGAACTTGAAGGAGCACCAGAAAATGTAAAGGAAGTTTTGAATAAAGTTGCAGAAGATAGCATTGAATATGTTTTTCTTAATGAAGAATCAATATCACTTGCCAATACCTATTTGAAAGAAGGTGTGATTGTAGAAGGTAGCCTTTCGGATGCCAGACATATAGCGATTGCAACAGTGGAAAGGGTGGATGTTTTAGTGAGCTGGAATTTTAAGCATATCGTAAATTTAAATCGTATTCATTTAATAAACTCTGTAAATCTCAAGTTAGGGTATCCTATACTTGAAATTAGAAGCCCGATGGAGGTGATTTATGAAGGCTAAAAAATTTGATGCTGTAGAAATGAAGAGGAGATTACAAAAAGAAGCAGAACAAAAGCTGTCTACACTCTCGGAAAAAGAGCAGCTTGAGCTTTTATCCAAGAAATTCAAACATTTAAGAAAAGTGAAAAAAGTAGTCCACGTTGCTTAACAAGGCGTAAAAACTTACGTTGTAACAATTTATCCGGGAAGGATGTCCCGATATGAGAAAGATCAGATATAGCAAAGATGTAGATGCTCTTCTTATTGAGCTCTCAGATAAACAGATCGATTATGCTGAAGAAGAAGGACAGATGATTATTCATTTCTCAAAGGAAGGCGAACCTGTTCTCCTCGAAATACTTGATGCAAAAGATTTCATACTTAAT
>JANLHY010000610.1 GCA_024653795.1 Candidatus Brocadiaceae bacterium
GGGGGGGACATATTTACTGGTTTTCCTGATGAAGTTCTTTTTTCCATCTTGCGTGTCTCCTGCAAAAGACGAGATGATAGGAGTTGAGATGAAATTGCTTTTTCCTTAAAAACGACAGTAAAACAAAAATTAAGAAAATTGCAAGCTTATTTTAATTTTTTCAGCAAAATTAAAAATCAAAGGAAAGACGCATTATCACATCTTAAATCTTAAATAATTGGCTAGAAATCACTATAATAGCTCGATAGAAAATATCAATATTTATTATGCCTAAAAACTCCCTTTTTTAGCACTTTTCCCTGCAAAACTTTTACTGTTCGTCCTGTTTAATATGTCCTTCGATTGATTCCTTCTTTAACATAATCTCCTTTCTTTGCACACTTCTTGTTGAAAATACATAACCGCCGGTGTCTTATACATGAGTGATTGGTGGAATCGCTCGTTGTTATAAAACTCAAGGTACTTTCTCAAACCCGCCTCCGCTTCACGTACCGTTTTATAGTCCTTTATATACACCTCCTCATATTTTACTGATCTCCACAACCGTTCTATGAAAATGTTATCAAATACCCGTCCTCTCCCATCCATGCTGATTCTTATACCAGCACTATCTAATCTCCCCGTAAATGCCTTACTGGTAAACTGCACTCCCTGATCCGTGTTAAATATCCCAGGCTTGCTTCTTCCACTGTACTATCTGCGTTGGATGTACCCCATATTCCCCGGCTATCTCATTTGCCGTCTTCTCACCCTTTATCGCCTCTATCGCTACCTTAGCCTTAAATTCCGCATGGTATTTCTTCCTTTCCATCACTAAAATATCCTCCTTTTTGTTTGGTTCCAGAACTACCGCAAAATTAATTTTGCGGTAGTTCTGGTAGTCCTTTTTGCTGTTTTTCCATCAGGATATTTTATCTTATTCTACTGTCCAGTTTTTGGGGTACATTATACTAAACAATAATCCTCTTCCCCTCCCCAAGCGTTGCCTTTGTCAATTCTTCCAAAAGCTCATTCAGACGGGGCGCCATAGAAGTGGGGTCATAGACGACTCCGTCCTGCATTAATGCATTTTCGAAGAGCTGGTTTACGATCTTTTCAATTAAGGGCTGATAGCTGGGGGTCTCGTTCATCCTGGCAAGGTTCTGGATCATCCGATGTTTCCGGTTAATCTCCATGATCTTTTTGGATATCTTATAATTGCTATCCACCATTTGGATGAGTTTCTGCACATGAACACTGGGCACTCCATCGGGGTTTACAAGACAACATGGGCTATCGACCAGCCGGTTCGATTCTTTCACGTCAATAGTCCTGTCCGCCAGAGTGACCTTAATCGTCTTCAGGAGATGCTTAAATATCTCCTCATAATCCTGAGGCTCTTCCGTAGTGTCCACAATCTTCTTGTCGCTATCCTTCAGCAAGTCCAGATTTGCCTGGTCAGCC
>JANLHY010000617.1 GCA_024653795.1 Candidatus Brocadiaceae bacterium
GTATCATTGAGTCATTTTCAAAGTTTTTTAAAAAGCTGGAGGAGAGTGGTTTTGTAGAATCATTAAGCAATGTTTCGGTATCACTTAACGAAAGTGTGAAAACCTTCCAAAAAGGAGAAGGATTGCTCCACTCCCTGATTTACGACCCTAAGGGGAAGCAACTCATGGAAAACCTGGTCACCACCTCTGAATCTCTCAAAAGAATTACAGCAGAAATTGAGAATGGAGAAGGCACCATTGGCGCCCTGATAGCAGACACAACGCTGTACGATAATCTCAGTAGACTTCTGGGCGGCGCTGAACGCAGCTTTATCCTGCGGAGTTTGATTCGAAAGAGTATTGAGAAGGGGAAAGAAGAGGAATAAGTTAAATTAAGCCTTCGGCAACATATTGCCCACGAAACACTCGAAAAGACACGAAGAATAAATTTCGCCATAGCGGGTTCAAGTTTGTAACTTGAACCCTACGTTTTATATGGTTGATTTTGCCATCAATTGGACAAAGCGTTAACATTAAAAATAAGCATTTTTATAGGTAATACTACATTAATCCGGCATGTTTCAGCGCTTCTTTTAACCGCGGCTCTTTTTCCGCATACTCCTTCAACGCCGATTCAACCTTGTTTTCCCTTTCTTCCAGTTCCTGATTCTTCCTTATAGCCGGGGCAAGGGCCGTCCGCCTGTCCCACAAAACGAAACCGATGAGCGCAAAGATGCCGGCAAATACAATCCCGAAACCCCACAATAGAAAACTCTGCAAATCCGAACGTACGTCTTTTATCAAACCCTGCAATTCCGAACGCATGTCTTTTATCAAACCCTGCAAATCTGACCGCACCGCATTAATTTCTGACATTATATCTTTGCTCTCTGCTTTGATCTCTGTTCTTATACCGGTAATTTCTGACCGTATACCCTGAGCTTCTGTCTTTAAATCATCAATCCGTTTGTCTACGTGTTGGATTTCTTCCTTTATGTCTGCCCGTGTCAGTTCTGCGAAGAGATTATCTCCATAACAGAAACTCAATAATACAGATAAAGTTACAATCCTGATAAGCTTCATTTTATACCCTCCCTTTTCTACAGTCCGCTTCTCCATAATCTGGTGTTGGCTCGTCTTCCATGTCAACTAAGGCGTTTTTTAAGGAAAATGTAGACCAATCTTGTTCTTCTATCATTTGATTATTACCTCCAGCGATACTTATCTTAGCCTTCTGATAAAGACGTGAACCTCACCATCGGCTTCTTCGATACCCAGGAGTTCATTTCCCGTAGTGTTGCACCAGGAAACGATATCCTTCTTAATACCTTCGTCTGTAGCAATAACCTCAAGCACCTTGCCTATTTCAATATCCTTGATTTTACTTGCCGTTTTAAAAATAGGCATAGGACACATAAGGCCATAACAATCTAACGTTTTATCTGATTCCATATAAAACTTTTTAATCCTTCAATATATTTTTGAGTAATTACCATTTCAATGCCCATGATGTTCGTCGTGCGCATGCGATTTCTTTTTCTCAAGACCTTTCCCAGTCGTTTTCTTGAGATAATCATCAATGGCTGCTTCAATGGCCTCTTCAGCAAGCACAGAACAGTGCATCTTGGCCGGTGGCAGTCCGTCTAATGCCTCAGCCACCGCTTTGTTTGTGAGTTTTAAGGCCTCATCAAGGGTCTTCCCTTTAATCATTTCTGTAGAAATACTACTGGTAGCTATCGCTGCGCCGCAACCGAAGGTCTTGAATTTCACATCTACAATGACGTTATTCTCAACCTTAATGGACATCTTCATAATATCTCCACACGCAGGATTTCCAACCTCCCCCACGCCATCAGCATCGGGGAATTCCCCCACATTACGAGGGTTCGCAAAATGATCCATGACCTTTGGACTGTACTGCATATAAAACTCCTTATTTTAAAATATCTCTTTTAATTCTATTTTCAAGCCTTTCAGGGAGGGCGATACGAGTTCTTCAACTTTTTTATATGCACAATAAAGCTGGTAAGTATTATCTTTCAAGATATAAACTTCTATCTCCTCCTCTTCCGGAATAACTATCCAATATTCTTTTACACCAAATCTCGCATAAAGTCTCTTCTTCTGTATTGTATCCCTGTATACGCTGTAGTCTGAGAGTATTTCAATCGCGAGGTCAGGTGCACCTTGTATATTCTTTTCACCGATGATATTTAATCTGTTTTTGGAAATAAATAGTATATCAGGTTGAACAACGTTTTCATCGTCAAGATACACATCGCATGGTGCATAGAATACTTCTCCAAATTTATTTTCTTTTACAAATCCTCTTAATTTAAATTCAAGCCTTCCGGAAATCAGTTGGTGTTTTGGAATTGGCGATGGTGTCATAAGCAATTCTCCATTGATAAGTTCATACCTCTTATCATCAGGGGTTTTTAGGTAATCCTCATAGGTATATCTTTTCTTTCCCGTTATGGTCTGTGACATAATAAACCTCCTATCCTACCTTCTTAATCATAGTTTATCGTTTTTCTTTCAATTCCACAATATTAAGTATTTTACTTCACCTTGCTTTTATATAGAGGAGACATTTCTCTCAGACGTTCAACAATGGGTGGAAACTTTTCCAAAACATATTTAACATCGGCTTCAGAATTATCAATCCCCAGGCTGAAAAGTACTGTCCCCTGAGCAAGCGCTGCATCGACACCTGTAGCCATAATGACGTGAGACGCCTTCAACGACCGCGAAGTACATGCAGAGCCACTGGAGATAGCGACTCCCTGCATATCCAGAAATAATAACACCGATTCTCCTTCGATAAACTCTATACACAAACTGAGATTACCCGGCAAACGATTCGTTGGATGTCCGTTAAGATACACATGACTTATTTTATTAAGGATCCCGTCTCTCAATTGACCTCTCAAATTCTGAACTTTATCCATACGCTGGGACATTTCCAATTTTGCCAGCTCGGCGGCCTTTCCCATACCGACTATTCCGGTGATATTTTCCGTCCCTGCCCGGCGGCCCCCTTCCTGAACACCGCCTTCCATGAAGGGAAGTATCCTTATTCCTTCTCTGAGATAAAGCGCCCCAATCCCTGACGGGCCATAAAATTGATTGGCGGACATACTCAAGACATCAATATGGGTGTCAAAAACATCAATGGGTATATTCCCCGCTGCCGCAACTGCGTCCGTATGAAAAACGACACCTTTCTCTTTCGTAATAGTTCCGATCTCCTTTATTGGTTCTATCGTCCCAATCTCCCCATTGGCATACATGATAGATACCATCGTTGTTGTTGGTGTGATGGCCTTTTTAACGTCGTCCGGGTTTACCATCCCATATTTGTCAACAGGTAAATAGGTAACTACGTATCCAGATTTTTCTAATGATTTTAAAGGATTGAGCGCTGAAAAATGTTCAATTTGTGTGGTAACAATATGGTTTCCCTTCTTTTTGTGGGATGCCAGGATACCTTTAAGGGCAAAATTGTTGGCCTCAGTACCGCTCGATGTAAATATGATTTCATTGGGTTTGGCATGAATAAGATTGGCTACTTGTGTCCGTGCCGCTTGTATGGCATCGCTGGTAATCCTTCCAAATTGATGTAAGCTAGAGGGGTTGCCAAATCCCTCCTTAAAAAACGGCATCATAGCCTCTACTACTTTAGGGTGCACAGGTGAACCCGAGGCGTTGTCCATATAAATTTTTTCCATAGGAAATT
>JANLHY010000619.1 GCA_024653795.1 Candidatus Brocadiaceae bacterium
GAATCTTTATTTCTTCTTGTTCTTTGTTATCATCCATAGGTATTTATTGATTATTTTGAAATTAATGGTAGGGGCTGAAAATTTTCAGCCCCTACGTGAGATATCCATTTGTTTCGGATTTGGAAAGAAGAATTTTGAATTTGTTTTGTTAGTGCATCGGTTCAGTATCTGTTGTCTCCCGTGTTACTCGTTTCAATTCCCACACGGCTCCGGTAGGGTCAGGGCAATGGGTTCGCAAGGTATGCTCGCTTGTTTGCCAGGGTAGTTTGGCACCATATCGTAAGGCCAGGGCATCCCGGGAAAGAACGGCATAAGCGCTATCGCACAGTCCCTTGGGTGTAAATCCTGTCAAAGGGAAGGTATCTCCTTCTCTATAATAATTACAACTCCCTTTCTTTACAACCGTCGCGAATACCTTGAAACTGGAACTCTTACACTTCACAAATTAGCCTCCACGATTTACTGAATAACATTTTAATTTAATGGTAATGAATTTCAATCAGGTCTATAGTTTCCCCTCTAGAAAGAGGGGATTAAGGGGTGTGTTAAAGGCATTCTTACCCCCCCAGCCCCTCTTTTTAGAGGGGATCTTTAAAAGTAGCTGCCAAAGGCAGCCTGATTTTGTAAATCAATTGTAGTGATTATATTTTATATACTGAATCTATTTCAAGGAAAAACCCTTCATGACGAATATATTTATGATAATCGTATTAGGCAGAAAATATCAGTTTTTGAAAAAAGGTTGCATTTTAAGTTTTGTTCTTATAATATTTGTAATTTTAAAAAAGCATTTTTCATCCAGGCAGACTTTCTAAAATATTTTTGATACATAAACAAGGAGATGACATGACAGTGCAAAAAGCTACCAATATTAAATGGCATCATGGCAAGATTACAAAAGAGGACAGAACAAAACTGATGAAACAAAAGGGAGTAACTATATGGCTAACAGGCCTGTCGGGTTCAGGAAAGTCAACCATTGCTGTAGAGCTTGAGCACGCACTCCTTGAGAACAGGCATCAGGCATACATACTTGACGGTGACAACATACGTCACGGCTTGAATAAAAATCTGGGTTTTTCGCCAGAAGACCGGACTGAAAATATTCGCCGCATCGGTGAGGTTGCAAAGTTGTTTACCGATGCAAACATAATAACAATAACGGCGTTCATATCGCCCTACAGACAGGACAGGG
>JANLHY010000622.1 GCA_024653795.1 Candidatus Brocadiaceae bacterium
CCAGGGAGATGGCTGAAAAGGACAAAAATGCTATCGTGCAATATGCAAGGAGTCTTTTCTGGTAATAAATATTCCGGTAACTTTGCGGTAAGAGATTAACCATATGCTGTTTTTCAGCATACAGGATAGCCGATATGGGCACAACAAATTCTTTTATGGTTTCATTGGGGGCAAGAATGTATTGGGGATATTTCATGCACACCACAGGCGCCAGCAAATTTTTAGTGGTATCATCTTTACCAGTAGTCCCAATAAGAATTATTTGCGATGGTGTCAACCTCAGGGTTTGGCGAATATAATTTATGGACATGTTAATATTCTGAATATCAATATCATGGAGTCCGCCTTCTTGCGAGTGAATAGCCCTTAAGAAAAGGAGGTTTCCTTTCTTCATCAGGAACAACATTTTATCTGTGCCTGATGCCGCCACACACAATACGGGTTCACTGTTCAGATTTTCAGAAGATTGTGCTAAATAGGAAAGCGTGAGGGCGCTGGGATAAAGATAACTGACTGTTTTACCGTGTTTATTGAATTTATTTATAATGCCGAATAGTTCTTCGTTATTAACTGCAAAAACGAAGGCCTCATTTCGTGCCTTTCCTTCTAAATACTTCTCTCCAAGTATAGTATAAAAAAATGAAAAATCCTTTAAATCAGGCGCCTTTTTCCTTATCTCTGCTTCAATAAGAGTTTTATAATATTTTCCTTTTACAGGCGGGAAAAGAATTATATCCTGATAAAACGACTTGAAATTACATACAACCGTAAAAGACTTGGAATTTTCCGTTTTTAGAAAATTATCAAACTCCTCGTCATGAAGTATAAGAGTTTTTTGTACACGTAAGTTCCCGCGATTTAAGACTGTGTGTATTATCTTAATTACTTCACTTTCAAAACTAATTGTTATTTGCTCTGCCATTAGCAAATTTTTCAGGTGAAATATACTGCGGTTGATTATTTGTCTTCATTTGTTACTTAATTTATAAGTCTATCAAAATATTTGATATATGCAAGTCTTATCTTGCCATATTATAAAATCTTACAAAAAGAACGAACATAAAGTATTTAATTTTCATACGTTTCCTCCATTTTTTGTAAATGTTAATTTATATCAGAGGAGATTACGGTTCTCCCTTTATACAATGAGCATTGTTATTGCATTGCTAACGAAGATCAACAAGTTGCCCATTCTCAACAACCAGCCTGCCTTTCTTTATTACAGTCTTTACGTGATTTATACCAAAATAATAAGGTAATTGATTGTAGTCCCGGATATCAAGGATTATCAAATCTGCCTGTTTACCGGTTTCTATGCTTCCAATCCGATGCGCCATTCCTACGGCATATGCAGCATTTATTGTGACAGCATTGATAGCCTGTGCTGGTGTCATACCCAACTTGAGACACGCCAGTGTGATTATCATCTGTATATTTTCGCAGGGACAGGTACCGGGATTAAAATCGGTTGCCAATGCAATGGGCAATCCCTCTTCTATCATTTTTCTTCCCGGTGCATAATTATCCTTCATGAGAAAAAAGGGCACACCTGGCAGCAGCACACAAATAATTCCACTCTCCTTTAATTTTAATATATCACGATGTTTGATATTGTCAAGATGGTCGGCTGATGTTACACACAATCTAATGGCCAGTGGCACCCCCCCGATATCTTTAAATTCATTGACATGAATCTTCAGCCTGAAACCCAGCTTTTTTGCGGTACTGAGTATCCTTTCAGATTGTTGTACATCAAAGCCCCCCTCGTCGCAAAAGACGTCACAAAAGGTTGCATAAGGTTTTACTTCCGGCAGCATATTGCATACAAAATCAACATAAGCATCAGGGTCAGATTTGTATTCAGAAGGTATCGTATGCGCGCCTAAAAAGGTAGGAACTATATCTATGGGATGTGTTTTTTGGAGACGCTGTATGGCCTTAAGGATTTTTAGCTCATCTTTTTTGTTGAGTCCATATCCACTCTTGATCTCTGCCGTGGTTGTACCTTGTAGAAGCATGGTATCCAGGTGTTTTTCCGAAACCTCTACAAGTTTTTCGAGCGTTAATTTACGGGTATTTTTAACGGTACTTAATATTCCACCTCCTTTTTTTAAAATTTCTAAATAGTTCTCTCCCTGAATGCGTTGGACGAATTCTCCCGCACGGTCGCCGCCAAAAACAGCATGAGTATGACAATCCACAAATCCAGGCAAAACAACCTTCCCCAAAGCATCGATAATATTTACGCCTTTTCTGTTACACTTTTTCCCAAGTTGTCTGGTCGTTCCAACGTCAATAATATTCCCATCTTTTATAGCAACAGCGCCATCCAAAATAATCCCAAGATCATCCATACCTTGCAATGTTTTAGGCCTTTGGGATGCGCCTGCAACCGTCAGCAATTGACCACAATTTTGTATAAACAAATCGGGTAATAAAGTCATAATTTTCTAGCTCAATATACAGGAATTTCAATCTTTTCCCCGATCAAAGTCGAGGACAAGTGTGATTCCCCTCTAAAAAGAGGGGATTAAGGGGTGTGTAAGTTTGCCGTAACACACCCCCGGCCCCTCTTTCTAGAGGGGAGATTAAAAGGTGCTGCCGAAAGGCAGCCTTATTTACTATGGAAATTAAAGAATTATTACAGGAAATGGTTCGTCTGGATGCCTCGGATATTTACATTACCGTTGACCTCCCCCCAATTTACCGCAAAGAGGGTATCAATACGCCTTTTGGCACAAAAAACTTAACTGCCGACGATACCTGTCTTCTGGCTGAAAAGTGTATGAGCGAGAAACAAAGGAAAGATTTTTACGAAAAAATGGAGATGAACCTTGCCCTGTATTATCCGGAACTGGGCCGTTTTCGAGTAAACATCTTCTTTCAACAGAGGAATATTGGCATTGTCATACGGCAAATAAAAATCAGTATCAAAACCATTGAAGATTTAAGCCTCCCTCAAATCTTCAAAGATATCGCTATGACAAAAAGGGGATTGGCGCTTGTGGTTGGTGCGACAGGTTCAGGGAAATCAACCACACTGGCGGCAATGATTGATTACAGAAATACGAATAGTTCGGGACATATCATCACGGTAGAAGATCCCATAGAATTTGTGCATCAGCATAAAAAATCTGTCATTACACAAAGGGAGGTTGGAATAGACACCCTATCATTTAACGATGCCCTTAAAAATACCCTGCGTCAGGCGCCGGATGTTATCCTCGTCGGTGA
>JANLHY010000655.1 GCA_024653795.1 Candidatus Brocadiaceae bacterium
GACAGTGATTTGTTTTTTAATGAGCAGGAAATAGAGGTTTTGAAACTGATTCAATACGAAAAAGGGTATCCTTTAAAGAAGAATATGGGATTGTCATTAGCGGCGTTAATAATACCATGAGAAGGGGATAACTCCGCCATTTATGGCGGAGGAATACAAGGGGACAATGAGTATTCCCCGCCCCTGGTGGGAGGGGTTAGGGGAGGGGGTGAACTGTTACGGCAGAGAAAAATTTCTCTGTGACAAATTGAGTGTTTTTTAAGGGAGAAAGTGTTCAATGGTGACTAGGCGTGTTGTTATCACCGGACTTGGGATATTGGCCTCTAATGGCAACGGAAAAGATGCATATTGGGATGCACTAATCAACGGACGATCAGGTATAAAAAGGATTGCTTCCTTTGACCCGTCCCCCTTCAGTACACAGATAGCAGGCGAAGTAAAGGACTTTGACCCTTGCGATTATTTCGATCCAAAATTGGTCAAAAGGAGTGGACGGTTCACCCATTTTGGTGTTGCAACATCAAAGTTGGCAGTAGCAGATTCTGGCATTAAACTGAACAAGGAAAATAGTGATAGATGCGGAGTCTGTTTTGGAACAACAATAGGGGCAGAAAATGATATATACGAGGGACAGCATAGAAGATTCTTAGAGTCCGGCCCTAATGCAGTTTACCGATTTACTTCTACCGAGTTCACGCCTCATGTGACAACTGCTTACATATGCTCGGAACTAAAAATTACAGGGCCTAATTCAACATTGACGTCAGGATGCTCAACAGGGCTTGATGTGGTGAACTGGGGTTATAATATGGTAAAGCGAGGAGATGTAGATGTAGCAGTTGTAGGAAGTTCTGATGCTCCTGTCTTTCCCTTTGCCATGGCTACCTTTTGTGCCCTGGGAATTCTTTCAAAAAGAAATGACGAACCAGAAAAAGCGTCAAGGCCGTACGATAAGGATCGTGATGGTATGGTGATTAGTGAAGGTGGGGCGGCGGTAGTGATTGAGGAGTTGAGCCATGCCCTCGATAGAGGGTCAAATATCTATGCCGAGATAATATCTTATACTTCTACATGTGAGGCACAAGAAGATATTCGTCGGGTTGATGTGAGTGGGCATGCATTGGTCTCCGCATTGGAGCAGGCATTGATAGCAGGCAAAACGAGGGCAGAAGAGATAGACTATATTTGTGCACATGGGAATGCTATTCCTAGTTATGACGTGGAAGAAACAAACGCCTTTAAAGCATTTTTTGGAAATCTTGCGTATAAAATTCCAATAAGCTCCATTAAATCAATGACAGGCCAGGCTTATGCCGCCGGAGGTGGCTTCCAGGTCGTTGCTGCGAGCCTGTGTCTGAAGAATGGGTTTGTTACTCCTACAATCAATCTTGACGAACCCGATCCTTTATGCGACCTAGACTATGTCCCACACCATGCCAGGCGGTTTTCCATGGACACAGCATTGATAAATAGCCACAGTGTAGGTGGAACGCATGCCGTTCTGGTTTTAAGGAGATATTCTTAGGGATGTAAGTATGCTTGTAAGTCAAATACTATTCATATTTATGTTCTTACTGATTGTTGGACTCGGGGTTTTTGTACTTTTGAGAAATCCAGCAAATATTATTAACAGGAGATTTTGTATATTTGCACTTGCTATATCCTTGTGGATATTCTCTATTTTTTTTACACACCTGACTCCAGATCCGGCATTAGCTACTTTCAGACTTAGATTAGTCTTTTGTGCAGCAATGTGTATCCCCTCTACCTTTTTCTTCTTTTCCTCTATTTTCCCTGACAAAGTGGAGAATTCCGTTAGGCGATATGTAAGTATATTATTCTTTATAATAAGCATACTTCCGATATTTTTTTCTTCGTATATTGTTAAATCGGTATCCTTTGAGAATCGGTTGCCTCAGCCACATCCTGAATATGGCCCATTATTTCTTGTATTTTGGTTTTACTTTATAGCCTGTATGGCATATTCCTTATATAGCCTTTATAGAAAAAGCGTTCGCTATTACGGCATAAAGAGACTGCAGGTTCAGTATTTATATTTTGGGGTAGCAGCATCCGTATTTCTGGGAGCCATCACAAACTTTCTCTTACCATCAATAGGTATATGGCAGGTGGAGATGTTTGTACCTTTGGTATCTGTTCCTATTCCGCTAGCGGTAGCATACGCTATTGTAAAGTACCACCTCATGGACATCAGCGTAGTAATTAAGCGGAGTACTGTTTACGCTGCCCTATCCATTATCCTCAGTATCATTTATTTCGCTGTTGGTCTGATTATGAGCAGCATACTCCCCGTTTCAGAGTACAGGCAGACCGTAACTAACATCGTTTCTATCATAGTAATGGTCTTAATCTTTGTGCCAGCCAGAGAATCAATTCAACACGTCATTGAGAAGACCTTGTTTCATACCAGGTACAGCCATCCAAGGATACTGAGCGATTCTACGGTAATGTTTTCGTCTATCCATGATTTGAATGGACTTCTCCATTATGCTATCCAATATTTATATGATTCTGTTGGTATTGATAAGATATGTATACTGCTAAAGGACGAAAAAACCCAGCATTACAGCCTGAAGGCAGCTATAAATTTCCCATCAGATAATAATGTGTTTCTTTCCAGCCATGATGCTATTGTTACCTGGCTTTACCAGAATAGAACAGTTCTTTCCAAAGATCAGTTGAACCGTTTTACGCATAGTAAGACAGAACACATGGTAGAGGAGACATTAGCCTCTCTTGATGTGGATAGTTGTATTCCAGTCTTACAAGAGAACAATCTCTTCGGGATAATTCTCCTCGGAAGGAAAGTTAATAAAAAGATCTCTACACAAGAAGATATACAAATGTTTCTTGCCTTCTCCGGGCAGTTGGCCATGGCCAGTAGGAATGCGCATCTCTATTTAGGGTTGAAAGAGGCCAAGACCTATAGGGACAATATTCTTCAAAGTTTGAAAAGTGGGGTTATCGTTGTGGATATTAATGAAGAGGTTACCCTTATCAATAACGAGGCAAAAGGGATTCTTGGGCTGAAGGGAACAAGTACCTCTGAAAAAATACTTAAGAGTCTTGGTAAAAATACTCACCAACTATTAAGACATACGCTTAATAGTAATGCAGAATATCCTAACTTAGAGACTTTCGTGGACAGAAAGAGCAAACGAATTCCGTGTGGGGTGACCATAACGAAGCTTAAGACTGAAGACGGACAGGAGCTCGGGGCTTTGATGATTCTGACAGATTTAACAGAGTTGAAATTACTTCAGACTGAAAAGCAACATGCCGACCGTTTGGCCTATCTTGGCGTCCTTGCTGCCAATATTGCTCATGAAATAAAAAATCCACTTGTAGCTATAAATACATATTTCCAACTGCTTCCTTACAAGAAACACGATAAGGAATTCCACACTGACTTCCAGAAAATTGCCTTAAAGGAAATCGGGCGGATTAACAGAATTATTGAAGATATGCTAAACCTGGCAAAACCTGCTGAACCTTTAATGCAGCCCATAGATCCTCATAATACTATATTGGATACCATAAATTTCCTAAGGGATACAGTTGCAGAGAAAGGCGTTGAAATAACCACGGTTTTAGAAGAAAAAAGATGTGCGCTTATTGCAGATGAGGATAAAATAAAACAGGTTCTCTTGAATATTTTACAAAACAGTCTCGATGCACTGCCAAGAAATGGGAGTATTAAAGTCAGTACAAGCTTTATGGACGACCTTTCGGAGTTCAGAAGAATGGCAAAATTAAATCCCAACAGTGTTTTCTTCTCCTTTGCTTCTCCCTTCTTGCGAGACCCAAATAATACGCAGTATTTTGTAATTAAAATTTCCGATAACGGTGCGGGAATTCCTGCCGAAAAGATTTCACATATCTTTGAACCATTCTTTACCAATAAAGATAAAGGTACTGGACTTGGATTGGCTATGGTATACCGAATCATAAAGGATCACGAAGGAGGTATCTATATAGAAAGCAGAGCAGGTGCTGGAACTGATATTTATATCAGCCTGCCTTTAAATCGCACGAATACAAATGCTATTACAAACTCCCTACCAAAAACAGAAGTATTGAAAATGGTGGAAGAGTAGTTTCAACTCATTATCTTTACTTACTTCTCTTCTGTGTCCTTGATGGCCTTAACTTTGCCTTATTCTCCAATGCAGCCAATCTTCTTAGGGTATTTGCCTCACTCTGTATATCCACGTACTTCTTGAGCAGGTTCGACCACGAGATATAAGTAAATCCGTTGGGATTCATGTGTGCCAAACCTTTTCTGACCAAAAAGGCATCGTTTTCCCACATATACAAGAAGTCCTTTTCAATTTTACTTGGGTTTCCATCCTTTGCCCAAAATTCGCCGTAGAAACCACCTAACAGATCAGGATATTTCTCCGTCACAGGGGCAGGCGCCTTGGGTCTGTTCTCAGGCATGGGATGGAGTACCCCATCCTCGTAGAGTGATTTAATTGTGGCATAAGCATCACTCACATATTGAAAAATGGAATCCGATGCCTTATCCATTGAGTCCAGGTAATCCCGGGAAAACCTTGTAGAATGACACTGCACACAAACTTCAATCCACGCCTCCCGCCTTGACATTAACTCCTTACTGTCCTTGATATAATCAGATGGTTTTACTCCTTTAAAGATATTGTCATAAAACAACACATCGCCCTCACCCATGATAGCTTTCCTGACCATATTATGCGAATACTGTCCCTTATAGTACATATGACAGGTCTGACAGGTAGGAGAAATATAGTTCGCATCTTTTAATTGCTTGTTCCAATCCCAGCTATGGCCTTCGATAAAATAGATAGAACCGTGCTTAGAGTCTCTGTAATATTCAATATCCGGGTGATCAGGCCCGTTATGGCAGGTTTGACATGCTTCCGGCCTTCTTGATTCTGATGCCTTAAAGGCATGACGAGTATGGCAACTATCGCACTTGTGCTGGATGTTATGACACATATCGCAGCCCTGAACAATATTTTTGTCTACTGCAGCCCATACGTCCACGTCCAGGTTGGCATCGTAAGACTTTGCATGGCTCTCCCTGCCTGGTTTCCAGTCAGGAATACCGTATTGTTTTTCTGATTCAAATTCATTATATTCCTGTTTGTGGCATTCACCGCAATGGGCAGGATTGGGCAT
>JANLHY010000089.1 GCA_024653795.1 Candidatus Brocadiaceae bacterium
ACACGAAAAGAGGGTAATACATTTCTTGTCGTCGTAAACCTCCAATACATAACACCTTGCTTCGTTTTTTACTTTACAACTTGTAAACTGGGGCTAGCGCACCAAAGGGCGAGATAAAAAAGAAAAGCTTGACTATGGGTGACAAAGACGGTGCAAATGCCGTTGCCCCATAAACTTTGAAGGAAGCTGAATCAGGTGAGGACCCTGTCTCTTTGTATATTTATGGTGGTTTTAGGGCTAAGGGTCAGTTTTAGCCAACAAGCTTTCGCAACTCAAACTGGTAAGTCAGAGACTGAGATAAAGGATGTAAGGGTACTTTACCAGAGCATGCTCGAATGGGCAGTGCTTAATAAGCCCTTACCCGGGCAATCATCAGGGACCACGTTCCCTGACTACAATCTCATCAAAGATGCCACTGTGATTCGGGTTTCAAGCAGAAATTTGCCCTCAGAGGTTAAGCTTTCCCTTCCAAACAGACAAATCCATGTCTTGTCTGAGGAGAAGTTGCAAAAAAATGCTGCCGAAAATGGCGATTTCTTTGCATTTTATTTTGGCAAATTGGAAACTATTGGAGAGTTTGCGGAACTTGATTTAGAGCTGCGTTGGTTTACTAGTAAAAGTTCACATGCAGCCCTGTTGAGTGGTGGAGGAACCCGAATCCGCTTTCGGTGGCAAGAAGGGAAATGGAGATTTGAGAAGCTCCTAGGTATGTGGATTTCTTAGGTGCAGGTAAAGATAAAAACAAGGGGGTAAAGTAGCTATTTGCCGCATGAAAGACAGAATAAGATATTGTTGGATAATGGTGTCACCCATTAGAACCCATTAGCCTGACTTTCCTAGTTATGCTCCATGTTCCCATCATTGACCGCCATGTCCCGAAACGGGCCAGGGTCCCAGTTGCGGTCAGTACCTGCTGCTGGCAGCTCTTAATCGCTGTGTAGCCGCCTCCAGCAAAGCGCTCTGTATGATTGGTACTCGAAAACCGTAATTCATTGTCTCCTACCCACCTCCAAGCGATCCTTAGCAAGTCAGTGCTTATGGGACCATATGAGCTATCTGGATACTTCCACGATTGCAATTATTGAGTATGAGCTTACATTGAGGCTCATCGAGCAGTTTCACTTCGACCTGCGTACCCTGGTCTTTGATGCGACAAACTTCGACACCTTCATCGACACGAAGATTGATTCCGAGTTGGCCCAGCGAGTCCATGCCAAAAGCAAATGCACGGACCTGCGTATCATCGGCTTAGCTCTTCTTGTCAGCATCGACTTCAATATACCCCTGCTCTCTCACCTTTATCTTGAAAATCAGAACGACTCCACCATGTACTCCACTGTCACCTAACCCGACCTTCGCAATTCGAGGGGTGTATAAGCCGCTAAGCCAGCAAATACAAGGGGTCACCTAAAAAGGTCGGCACTACAGACTGGTTTGTCCG
>JANLHY010000720.1 GCA_024653795.1 Candidatus Brocadiaceae bacterium
CGATATTATCTCCTCTGATATTGGTGGGTTTTATCCACCATCTCTACCCATCGCTACCGTTATGGAAACTGAAATAAAGGGAGGCGACCTCTTTCAATCAGTAAAGGTATTACCCAAGGTAAATATTTCAAAAATCGAGCAGGTGCTGGTTATAACAAAGTAGTACAAATAACGAGTTAATCCCCCTTTTTTAAGGGGGACTTAAACGGAACAACTCAAGTTTTCGGGTTTTTTCAAATGAGGGGTTCAGGTTGCAAACCTGATACCCGCGCACGTGCGCCGACCCTTGTGGTATGCCATGAACGGGGGATAAACCCCCGCGCTACAATATAATTGAAAATCCTTAACGTTAAATTATGCGGTGGTTTACTTTTTTTTGTATACTTCTCGGTATTTCCCTCTTTCAGTCGACCCTGATGAACTGGATTAACATCGGGCCCGCGGCGCCTGATTTGTATTTTCCGTTGGTGATATTTTATTCCTTCCTGGCAGATATCAAACGGAACACCATCACGAACTGGTTTTTGGGTCTGTCAAAAGATTTGTTTTCGGAAGGGAGTTTTGGAATAAACTCCGTTTTCTTTGTCGCCATGGGCTTTTTCGTCTGGTCAATCAGGGGAATATTGTTTCGGGGACATTTAGTTACTCAAGTTCTGGTCACATTCATCTTCTCATGTATATACAACATACTTTATGCGGCGCATGCTACACTTTCGTTTCACTCGCTCGGTCTTTCTGCAACCCTCTGGACAATTTTTACTTGCTCGTTATATACGGCCATGATTGTTCCCGTGCTGTTTTGGATATTCAGTAAGTTTCAACCGGGACAGGAGGTTTTCCCACGATAATGGATAAATGCGTGGTACAGCAACCGCATCCAAATATAATGAATGACAAGTGACGGGTGGCGTTTGCCGTAACAGTTCACCCCCACCTAAACCTCCCCCCTCCCCCTTTCTCCCCCTCAGTGAGGGGGACAGGGGGAGGAATACAAGGGGACAATGAGTATTCCCAGCCCTTGGTGGGCAATGTCATTGAATTAAGGAAAGATGTTTCAGTTTTAGGTAAAAGCCTAAAGATGGAGTGGTGCAATAAATCCAACACCTGCTGATATTGATAGCCCAAAGGGCTTACATAGGGCAACGCCCTGGGTAAGAGTACCACATATTTCAAGCTCTGAAAGAGCGTAATAACAACGAAGGGAAAATAATGTCCCAATCATTAACAAATATCAGGTGAACTATGATGAACGATACCTATGGGATTAATATACCTTATTACATAACCCTTTCAGGGTTTAATTCTGCTCTATTTTTCTTCCCAGGGCGTTGCCCTGGGCTATCTTATCACAGCCCTATTGGGGCTGTAGGAAGTTGACTTTACCTTTGGATTACCCTGATATCATTTGTAAATCCTCGTTTATTATGATTATGAATACTCAAAGTTTTGAAACAGCTTAATTCAATGACATTGCCCCTGGTGGAAGGGGGTGAACTATTACCGTTTGCCTCGCCACTCGCCATTTGTCACATGTCACCATTTTTCATTTAGCGTTGATTTTTTTTGATGAAAATGTCAAAACTCTTTTATTGAGATAATAATGTATCCGTACCGTTTCAAAATAACACTCATTATTTTCATTGTATTTTTTATCGGTATCGTAGTCCGGCTCTTTCAACTCCAGATCATTGAAAGCAATAAATATAAAGGCATTTCCCAAAATCGCCGTATTGCTACGTATCCACTTGAGGCCACACGAGGGACTATCTTCGACAGAAACGGAAAGATACTAGCAGTGGATCAACACACCTTTGACATTACTGTCCAATACAAAAATCTCCTGTATTGTTACGTTCGTGATAACAATGCGGTGTCACGCATTGATGGTATGAAGGCGCACAAAAATGCAACAAAAACCTGTGGTGAATGTCACGAAAATCAAGACGTATGGGTAGAAAAATTGTCCCAATTGTTAGGAATCCCGCAGAATAAGTTGCTGAGTCATACAAAACAAGTCGTTGAGAAAATGGAAAGACTCAAGCAAAACGTGGAGCAAAAATTAGGACGGGCAACTCGTATCAAGGAGGAAGCGGACTATTATCCTATAGCTTCTGATGTTGCATGGGAAAAGGTTATTCAAATAGAGATTAATCAGAACAGTTATCCCGGCATACGCGTCACTCCCAGACCAAAAAGGATTTATCCCCAGGAGGGACTGGCCTCGCACATACTGGGGTATATGAACAAGCTGAATGAGAAGGAATGGAAGGCATATAGTGACAAGTGGAATAATTTTATTTTGAATTCCAATAGTACAGGTACTGACATTACGCCATTGCTCTACGATGGTTATGGCGAAAACGACTATATAGGAAGGAATGGGGTTGAGTTACAATATGAAGACGAATTACATGGTGAGCGCGGTAAACGGTTTGAGGAAATCACCTGCAAAAATACCCAGGTCGAAAAAGTGATATTGGAAAGGCCCCCTGTTTCCGGAAACGACCTTTATTTGACCATTGACACTCAAATTCAGGCTTATGCAGAAAAATCGCTGGGTACAAACCGGGGGACAATTATAGTTATGGACCCGTGGACGGGCGAAATACTTGCCATGGCCAACTACCCGCGTTTTAATCCCAATGATGTGAATGAAGATTTTAGCAAGCTTATAAAAAACCCTTCCAAACCATTCCTCAATAGGGCTATACAAGGCGCATTGCCTCCGGGGTCTATTTTTAAACTTATTACAGCAACTGCCGCCCTGAGCACAAATCGTATAAATACCCAGACTACTTATGAGTGTCACGGCTATACTAATTACAAAAATATCATTTTTAGATGCTGGTCGGCATACGGACACGGACTGGTTGCCATACAGGACGCCATACCCTATTCGTGCAATGTCTTTTTCCTTGAAACGGCAAAGATTTTAGGTGGAGACCCCTTATACACATGGGCAAAGAATTTTGGCGTTGGTGAGAAGACGGGTATTGATCTTCCGTACGAAAAAAGCGGAAATATGCCCAAAATGATGAACACAGCAACCGTCATGAACGTCGCTATCGGACAGGGTGCATTGCTCACCACGCCGCTTCAGTTGGCTCGGATATATGCGGCAGTGGCAAATGGCGGTACTTTGGTTCAGCCCCATTTACTATTAAAACTCACCAATGGACAAGGAGAAGTCGTTCGTCTATTTAAACCGGAAAAGAAACAGAAACTTCCCATACAGCCTGCTGCGCTGGATATTTTGCGCATGGCGCTTCAGGAGGTGGTTATCCGCGGTACAGCCAAAAACACGGGATTAGACGTTTACAAAGTTGCCGGTAAAACAGGCACCGCTGAGACCGGACGTCAGAAAGACAACCATGCCTGGTTTGTCGGTTACGCCCCGTATGACAGCCCGCAGTACTGCTTTGTCATACTTGTAGAGCATACGCCAGGTCATGGGGCGGAGATCGCAGTACCTATTGCCAAAGAACTCATGTCGTATTTATTCCCGGAGCTAAATGAGGCGTCATAGCGGCATGTTTCTGATTCTTCAGTATCTTATAAAAATTATTTTTACATTTTCAGCAAAAATATTTTAATTTTTGACAGGATTAACAGGATAATCAGGATGAATTAAGGTAGCTTTTATCTTGTTAATCCTGTATATCCTGTCTAAGGTAGCTGAACTATTACGAAATAAATATTTGGAAGATGGTCAATGAGGAAATTTAAATTATCGCTGAGAAACAAGGCGCTGATAGGAATTATTGCTATCCTTATTCCTATGCTTATCACATTTATTCTGGTTTATAGTAAAAACAGAATATATCTGAAAAACCGAGCCCTCGACACCTTAACGGTTATTGCAGAGGCCTACGAAGGGCAAGTCTATCAATTCCTGGAAAAGGCAAAAATACGTGCCCGGGATTTCGCCAGAGACGGTTTTATTAGGACACAGATGCAAAAAGCAATACACGGCAATACGTCTGCAATTAGTAAACTCAATAAACATCTTGTCAAGAATAAGCTGGTTCTTGATAAGACGATTAACACCATCAATATCCTCTCTTTGGAAGGACGTGTGGTGGCTTCCACAAACAACGCCGAGATTGGAAGAGATTTGTCCAAAGAGGCTTGTTTTGAAGAGGGCAAAAGTGCCGTTACCATTGTGGAAAACCGTGCCGGACATATTGGATTACCTGAAATTACGATTTCAACCCCTATCTTTGCGAAGGAGACAGGCAGACCTATCGGTGTGATTGTCAACTATATTCTGATTTCTGAAGTCAACAAGCTTTTAATTGGAGAACATATTAAGGAGTTAGGGGCAATTTCCTCGGGTAAAGAGAAAGGGGCATGGAAGACCATGGAGATATATCTGGTTAATAGAGACAAGCTCATGATTACAAAATCGATATTCGTAGAGGATGCCATATTGAAACAGGTAGTTGATACACTGCCGGTTAACTTGTGCCTGATATCGAGCAAAGAAATGGCTGGATTTTACAAGGATTACCGCGGTGTGGAGGTTGTTGGTGCATCCATGTACATTCCGTCAATGAAATGGTTACTTCTTGTAGAAATTGACAGGAGTGAGGTGCTTACACCTATACGATATGTACTCATAAATGCGTTAATAACTGCGGCCGTTGTTATTGTAATGGTTGTCTTGCTCTTTGTTGTTTTCATAAGAAAAATGGTAAAACCTCTTCGGAAAATTTCTGAGGCTGCAAAGAAAATCGCCAGTGGCAATTTCGATGTTGTCGTTCCGGTTCATGCGCATGATGAAATTGGTGTGCTTTGTGAATCATTTAATTACATGGCCCACCATATTAAAGCCAGAATAACGGCGCTTACAAAAAGCGAGGCGCGTCTTGCTGAAGCGCAGCGAATTGCCCATATTGGAAACTGGGAATGGGATGTAATTAAAAACGAAGTATCCTGGTCTTCCGAGGCATACCGTATCTTTGGTCTGACTCAGGAAAACTGTGTCGTAACAGTTCACCCCCACCTAAACCTCCCCCCTCCCCCTTTCTCCCCCTCAGTGAGGGGGACAGGGGGAGGAATACAAGGGGACAATGAGTATTCCCCGCCCCTGGCGGGAGGGGTTAGGGGAGGGAGTGAACTTATACCCTTTGTCTCTCCCTTTGAGACATTTCTCAATCACGTCCATTCCGATGACAGGGAGTTTGTAAAAAAATCCGTTGATGATGCACTCGCCAATAAAAAACCTTTAGACATCGATCACCGTATACTCCTTAAAGATGCAACGATACGCACTGTTCATGAAATGGCTGTGGTTACATCTGATAATATGGGCAAGGCTGTTCAAATGGTCGGAACGGTTCAGGATATAACCGGGCGTAAGCACGCAGAGGAGGAAGTGAGTCTCTTGAAAACATTAACCCTGTCAATCAGCGAATCGAAGGATTTGCATGATGCACTGGTTGTTACACTGGAGAAGGTGTGCAGCGCAACCGGTTGGGTTTATGGGGAGTCGTGGATACCTGATCCTGAGGGTAAATGTTTAGTGCGCGATCATGCATTTTACAGCAGAGTTGATACTCTGGAAAAATTCAGCGAATTGAGTGGGAAATTCACCTTTACTCATGGGGTAGGGCTTCCTGGACGCGCTTGGTCTGCGAAGCATCCTGTATGGTTGCCAGATGTTACCCTCGATCCAAATAATCTACGTGCGTCGATTGCCAGGGAGGCTGGACTAAAGGCAGGCGTTGCTTTTCCCGTTTTTTCCGGTAATGGAAATGAAATAGTTGCGGTTCTTGAATTTTATATGCTCGAGGCGCTCGAAAGAGACGAACGACTCGTCAGTTTTGTCTCTTCTGTAGTAATTCAATTGAGAGAGGTTATTAACCGCAAGAAAACAGAAGAGATTAAAACCCGATTATCTGAAATTACAGAAACAACGACAGATTCCGTTGTGACCGCCACGATAGATGGACGTATACTTTATATAAACAAGGCGGGGAGAAAAGTTATTGGCATTGGTGAGAATGAGGATATTTCGAATTTGAGTATCTCTGACTGCCATCCCAAATGGGCAAGCGATCTTGTCCTGACCAAGGGAATACCCAATGCAATCCGTGAAGGCGCCTGGATAGGAGAAACTGCATTTCTTTGCCGCGATGGCCGTGAAATACCAATTTCACAGGTGATCATTGTTCATAAAAATCCAGATGGAACAGGTATGAATCTTTCTACCATAGGACGCGACATTTCTGAGCGTAAACGTTCTGAAGAGCAGATGATGTCTGTGGCGAACCGCGATCCGCTTACCAATCTCCTCAATCGCCGGCGTTTCCACGAAGAGTTGGAGGGTTGGCTTGCGCAAACACGGCGATTTGGAATTAAGGGGGCGCTGTTGTTTTTTGACCTTGATAATTTTAAATATATTAATGACTCACTTGGCCATCAGGCAGGCGATAAATTCCTTATAACTATTGCCGATCTGTTGAGAGCGCGGCTGCGTGAGACTGATATACTGGCGAGGATGGGTGGCGACGAATTTGCCATTATCCTCCCGCACGCCGATGTAAGCTTTGCGGAGTCGGTTGCAAATCAGATACGTGAATTGGTGCTATATCATACCTCTGTTGAGGGGAATTATCCCCCTGGCATTACTGTTAGTATGGGCATTGCCATGTTTCCCGATCACGGTGATACGGTGGAAACACTCCTTGCCTGTGCCGATCTTGCAATGTACCGGGCTAAGGGAGAAGGGCGCAACCGTGTTTGTGTCTACACGCCTGAACAAAAGGCACAGGTTGAATCGCGGCTGATGTGGGAAAAACGCATCCGCGAGGCGCTGAATAGAGACGGCTTTGTGTTGTTTTTACAGCCTATTATGGATATTAGCCAAAACCTTATTATCGGGCATGAGGCGCTGTTGCGGATGATAAATGAAAAAGGTGAGATTGTTACTCCATCCAGTTTTCTTGACATTGCAGAACGCTTCGGGCTTATCCATGATATAGACCGTTGGGTAGTGAGCAGGGCTATCCATCTCATTAAAAAGTTTCAACATGATGGCAAATCCACACATCTTGAAGTCAACTTATCTGGCAGGTCGTTTGTGGATAAACAGTTATTGCCTTTGATCAGAAATGAATTGGCCGCGACGGGCATTGACCCAGCAACCCTTGTCTTTGAAATCACCGAAACAGCCCTTATTGAAAATATCGCTGTTGCGCAGCTTTTTATTGCCGAACTCAAGTCCATCGGTTGCCGCTTTGCCCTCGATGATTTTGGTATTGGGTTTTCTTCGTTCAATTATATCAGACATTTGCCCGTAGACTATCTGAAAATTGACGGCCGTTTTATCAGAAATCTCCCACACGACACCGTGGATCAACATCTGGTTAAGGCAATGGTGGAGGTCGCCTGCGGACTGGGGAAAAAAACCACTGCTGAGTTTGTGGAAAATGAAGAGACGCTGCGCCTGTTGCGGGAATATGGCGTGGATTATGCCCAGGGTTACCATGTTGGTAAGCCGCGTCATATGTCTGAACTATAGAGGTATAAGTCAGAAATTCCCATCTTGGGGGGGACAGGGGGTAAGGCGGTAATTCGTGAAATATTCACTGAGATTTCACGACCCTTGTCCTCGTGAAAACGGGGAAAGGGACCTACCCCTCCCAAGAGGGGAATTGTGGAGTCTCCTCCCAAGGGGGGAATAATCCATGCCACCCTGTAACCCGCTTAAATAAAATGAAAATTCCTAACCCGAACGAGTCGGAATCCGTAGCGCGGGTGGTTTATCCCCCGCCGTTGGCCGACCACAAGGGATCGGCGCTACATTATTTTGATAAAATGTTAAAATATTTTTGTTAAGAAACTATGCAATTAAATTACAGGTTTTTAAGATACCAAAACTATGATACGTAGTGTAAGTCCAAGAAATTTTGATTGGTTGATGTTTCCAATAATATGCATCATTCTGGCGATAGGAGTGCTTTTTATCTGGAGTGCGTCGTCTGAAAAATTTCTATTTAAACAGCTTGTCTGGATTGCGGTGGGACTCACCCTTTTTTTTATCCTCCTCTATTTTGATTACCTTTCAATTGCCCACTATGCATATATCATTTACGCATGCGTGATCTTTCTTTTAATTCTTGTTTTGGGTATGGGAGGCGCTGTAAAAGGCTCGCATCGGTGGTTCTCCATTGGCTCTTTTTCGGTTCAACCTTCAGAATTTATGAAAATTACTTTAGTGCTTACCCTTGCAAGGTTTCTAAGATACAAGAAGTATGGGATCGGATTATTTGACATCGGGGTTTCCCTTCTTTTAACATTCATACCAATGGCGCTCATTGTGAAACAGCCGGACCTTGGTACGGCGCTGGTACTTGTTCCTATTTTGCTTTCTATTTTATATACTGCCGGTATCCGGCTTCATCACCTGTTTATGATCATCGGCGCAGGCCTGGCTATATCACCTTTAGCCTGGATGTTCATGTTGAAGTCCTACCAAAAGACGAGGATTATTGGATTTCTCTGGCCGGAAAAGGCTACGGACTGGGGGGCGGGTTACCACAGGCTTCAGTCGCTTATTGCGGTTGGTTCGGGAGGTTTGTTCGGAACGGGATGGAGAAACGGCACACAGAATCAGATGAAATTTCTGCCAGAACGCCATACAGATTTTATCTTCGCCGTTATTTCTGAAGAGTGGGGGTTTTTACGGGCTTGTTTTGTTCTGTTTCTTTATATAGTATTCCTCACGTGTGGTATTGGTATTGCGCGAAGCACACGTGAACCTTGCGGAAGACTCGTAGTAATCGGGCTTGTCGCTATGTTTGCAACGCAGATCGTGGTCAATGTCGGTATGACCTTAGGAGTAGCGCCCATCGTGGGGATTACTCTGCCGTTTATCAGTTACGGGGGTTCTTCTATGCTCACCTCGTTTATTGCCCTTTCCATCATGTTTAATATCAAAATGCGCTCGAAGATCGATCTTGCCTCTGAGCACCATTACGAAACAATACGGTAGAAGGTGATTGCTCGATTTATGCACAGGAATTTCAACTGATGATTTCCCCTCTTGCTTAATATTCAATTTCTTATTATGATAAAATAAATATGAATACATTAAAACATTTTGTGACAGAAAACATATTGCCGCTGGTGGAAATGCCGGGACAGTATATCGGAGGTGAGTGGAACTCCGTTGTTAAGAATCATGCCGAAATTGACGTAAAAGTTGCGCTGGCATTTCCAGATACGTATAGTATAGGCATGTCTCATCTGGGAATTCAGATTCTTTACGGGCTGCTCAACGAGCGAAATGACACTGTCTGTGAGAGGGTGTTTGCTCCTTTGGATGACATGGAATCCCTCATGAGGAAACACAAAATCCCACTGTTTTCGCTGGAAACATACACGCCTTTAAGAGAATTCGATCTGGTAGGTTTTTCGCTCCAGTATGAGTTGTCTTATACCAATATCTTAAACATGTTGAATTTATCAGAGATTCCTATCATGTCCTCTGAACGTCGTGAAACAGACCCACTCATTATTGCAGGCGGGCCGTGTGCTATCTCTCCGGAGGCAGTTGCAGATTTTATCGACATTTTTCTTATTGGTGATGGGGAAGAAAGTCTGCCGCAACTCATTGAGTTATGTAAGGACATGAAGCACAAAAAACTTTCCCGCAAGGAGAAGATCGTTTCTATAGCCCAAACTCTGAGAAATGCCTATGCCCCGTCGCTCTATGAGGTCTCTTATTATCAGGTCAACACAATACGTGAAATACATCCAAAAATAGCTGGTCTGCCACTGCTTATAAGGACAGCCTCGGTAAAGGATTTAAACAAGACGTATTATCCAACCAAACCCATCGTGCCGTATGTAAAAACCATTCATGACCGCATTACCATCGAGGTCATGCGCGGCTGTACGCAGGGATGCAGGTTTTGTCAGGCCGGTATGAGCAAACGCCCTACCCGGCCTCGTACGGTAGAAAATATCTTAAAGCTGGCAGAGCTTTCTTATGCAAATACCGGGCATAACGAGATTTCCCTGGCGTCCCTTTCTATCAGCGATTATCCGTTCTTAAAATGTCTGATGGAACAGATGAACCAGGTTTTTGTTCCAAGACACGTAAATATCTCTTTCCCTTCCTTACGGGTGAATGAGCAGCTTGTCCTTTTACCTTCCATGCTTAACACGGTTCGTAAGTCCGGGCTTACCCTGGCGCCGGAGGCGGCAACTCCCAACCTGAGAAAGATTATTAATAAAAATATTACCGATGAAGATCTTTACAAAGGTATCGAAGAGGCATTTAAACAGGGTTGGAATTTGGTAAAACTTTATTTTATGGTCGGGCTTCCTACGGAAACAGATGACGATATCGACGCCATTGCACGGCTTGCCTATAACGTCTCCGACCTGAAAAAGGGTATAAATGGTTCTTTCGGGCAGGTCAATATCAGTATTGCACCCTTTGTGCCCAAGGCGCATACCCCTTTCCAGTGGCACCCCATGATAACCCTGCAGCGGATAAAAGAGATCAAGAACAGGTTGTTTGACAGGATTCGGAGAAAAAGCATTCGCATAAAATTTCACAATACGGAGCGTAGTATCCTGGAGGGTATTTTCGCACGGGGAGACAGAAGGCTGGGAAGGGTTATTTATCAGGCATGGCAGGATGGATGCAAATTTGATGCATGGGAAGAACATTTTCACTTTCAAAAGTGGCTGGAAGCATTCCAAAAGGCCGGAGTTGATTGGACATTTTATGTACACCGACAAAGAGATGATAATGAGGTTTTTCCCTGGGATCATATCAGTTGCGGTGTTGTAAAACCTTTTCTTATGCAGGAAAGACAGAAATCTTTACATGAGGAAATTACACCCGATTGCCGTATAGACGAGTGTCCCGAATGCGGAAGCTGTGCACGTTCCATGAATTTTTGTACTGTTTAAGCCCAGTATATTATGAAGATTATAGCTTTCATATGCTGTAACAGTTTAGTTTTTTGAAAACATCAATAGTTGAAAATGCCTCTGTGAGAATATGTAGCGGCAATTCATGAATTGCCGCTACATTGCATAATATCCACGTTATTACTGGAATTTTTCAAAAAACTAAACTGTTATAAAAATTATCATGGTGAACGTTTATGTTGGCCTGGGGTCGAATGTAGGTAATCGGGAGAGAAATTTACTCTATGCGTATGACCGGATTATTACCATCAAGGGAATAAAGCCTATAAAACTTTCACGATTTTACGAGACAGCGCCAGTGGGTGGACCTCCACAACCGATGTTTTTGAATGCCGTTCTTAGTATTAAGACTGCAATATCTCCCTTTCGACTGCTCGAACACTTCCAGCGCATAGAAACCCTTATGGGCAGGGTTCGCAAGGTAAAATGTGGCCCCCGAACCATTGATATTGATATATTACTGTATGGTGATAAAATCATAAACAGAGATGCCCTTGAAATTCCTCATCCATTGATGCATACACGGTTATTTGTTTTAGAACCATTGGTTGAGATCGATCCCGATGTAGTTCATCCCCTATTAAAAAAGACAGTTTTGAAATTATATAAAGAATTATGTTTTCAAGATTAGACAACTATATACTGAAGGCTTTTATTCCCACATTTTTCATGTGTCTGCTCATTATTTCGGGGATATACATCGTTGTCGATCTTCTTCAAAAACTGGGGGAATTTGTGGATATGGGGGGAGAGGCCTTTGGCACTGGGATACGATATTATGCGTATCTCCTCCCTGTGATTATTTTCCAATTTTTTCCTGCCGTTACTTTAATAGCAATGGGTATTGTGCTGGTAAAACTCTCTAGAAATCGGGAAATACTTGCCATGCAGGTTGCCGGTATTTCACTATACAGGATATTGCTTCCTGTCTTTATTGTTACGGTAGTTATGTCCTTTGCTTCATTTGGAGATCAGGAGTGGGTCATTCCACGGTTTGCTGAAAAGTTGGAAACATTACGG
>JANLHY010000724.1 GCA_024653795.1 Candidatus Brocadiaceae bacterium
GATTGAAAGAGGTCGCCTCCCTTTATTTCAGTTTCCATAACGGTAGCGATGGGTAGAGATGGTGGATAAAACCCACCAATATCAGAGGAGATAATATCGTCACCTTTTTTCAGTTTTGCCCATCGCGGCACATATTTTAATTGACAAAACCCCGTAGCATTCCCTTCGATGATTACCTGTTCACGCGTTTGAAGAACCCTTCCCGGTATGCGTGAAGCTGGATCTGTAATGAGTTGAACGACACTACTTCCTCCGCTTACCAAAACGACCTTTCCCACAAGCGCATTATTTGATACCACTATGTCGTTAGGTTTTACGCCATGTTTAGAACCTGCATTCACCGTGATGCTTTTCCTGAAGGTCAATGAATCGTATCCGATAATGTCCGCCGGTATCGGCTTTGTTTTACTCTTATTTTCAGCCTGGAATTTCGAAAGGGTGTACAGTTTACTCTGCAACTTGTATACCGTATCCTGCTGCTCTATTATCTTATTTTTAAACTGGGAAATTTGTTCTTCCAGTTGTTTTTTTATGTGAGCATCACGCCAGGCAGAAAGCACCTTATCCAAAAAATTATTGGCTGAATTACTGCAGAAACAGGTTGCCCATTGTAACGGTCTCATAGGGACAAGGCAGGTCATTTTGATACGGTTAGAAAGTGTAGGCGGTAAAAATAAAAAACTAAGGGATATTGCCAAAAGAATGATTATCGTTGCAATGGGATTTTTTATGAGATCACTAAAACTAGGAGTGGATGTCCTCATCCTGTAAAACAGATTTATATAAATCAAGATTTTCGAGGAGATAGCCCGTTCCTCGCGCAACGGCTGTTAAAGGGTCATCGCCCACCTGTACCGGCAGGCCTGTTTCTTGCGCCAGGAGCTTGTCCAATCCTCGAATCAAAGCGCCTCCGCCTACCATCACCAACCCGTTTGTTATTAAGTCTGACGCCAATTCGGGAGACGTCTTTTCGAGGGTAGATTTCACAGCGCCTATAATTTTATCGAACGGCTCTTTTAATGCCTCCCGAATTTCTTCCGAGGTAATAGTTGTCGCCCTTGGCAAGCCTGCAATAGCATCACGCCCTCTTATTTCCATCGTCAATTCTTCTTCTAAGGGATAAGCAGAACCAATCTCTATCTTAATTTGTTCCGCCGTTCGATGTCCGATGTCCAGATTGTAAGTCTTCCGTACGTATTGGACAATGTTTTCATCAAATTCATCTCCCGCAATCCTGATGCTTTCGTGCGTAAATATATCGCCTAGTGAAATGACCGCCACTTCTGTAGTCCCACCTCCGATATCAACTACCATACTGGCTACCGGCTCACCTACGGGGAGGCCTACACCAATCGCTGCTGCCTTTGGTTCAGAAACCAGATACACCTCTCTGGCGCCTGCGCGCTCAGCCGAGTTGACTACCGCCCGTCTCTCCACGGCTGTAATGCCAGACGGAATTGCAATCAATATTCTGGGCCGAACCCCCCACTTACGTTTATGAACCTTCGTGATGAAATACTTAAGCATAGCTTCGGTAATATCAAAGTCTGCGATAACACCATTTTTGAGTGGACGTATAACAGAAATACTGCTCGGCGCCTTTTCCAGCATGGCCTTGGCAACGGTTCCTACTGCATTTCCATTTAAAAGAACTTTATTCGTTCCAGGCTTTACTGCTACAACTGACGGTTCTGACAGCACAATTCCATGGCCAGGTATGCAAACAATCGTGTTTGCCGTGCCAAGGTCAATTCCCATGTCAGTCGAAAGGAAACCCAATATAAAATCTAATGGATGCATTATCTTTCTTAC